>NZ_JAQLOI010000002.1 GCF_028204155.1 Vibrio algarum
AACCCCATCAGTTGGGTGTTTCTATTGATAACTCATAGTTAATTTGGTGGGTCTGAGTGGACTTGAACCACCGACCTCCCGCTTATCAGGCGAGCGCTCTAACCAGCTGAGCTACAGACCCATTCTAACTTGATCTTTCAGCTTGATTCGTCGTTGTGCTGCTTATCCTCATTCAGTTACATACTTATGTATGCGCCTTCATTCGTTAATGGCACGCCTTGATTCAAACTAAAATCTCTTCGTTATAACAGAAGATATTTCTGAGCTATCATCTCTTTACTTTCTAAACCTAATCAATCTGTGTGGACACTCATCAAGCAATCTATCGTTTAAGGAGGTGATCCAGCCCCAGGTTCCCCTAGGGCTACCTTGTTACGACTTCACCCCAGTCATGAACCACAAAGTGGTAAGCGTCCCCCCGAAGGTTAAACTACCTACTTCTTTTGCAGCCCACTCCCATGGTGTGACGGGCGGTGTGTACAAGGCCCGGGAACGTATTCACCGTGGCATTCTGATCCACGATTACTAGCGATTCCGACTTCATGGAGTCGAGTTGCAGACTCCAATCCGGACTACGACGCACTTTTTGGGATTCGCTCACTATTGCTAGTTGGCTGCCCTCTGTATGCGCCATTGTAGCACGTGTGTAGCCCTACTCGTAAGGGCCATGATGACTTGACGTCGTCCCCACCTTCCTCCGGTTTATCACCGGCAGTCTCCCCAAAGTTCCCGACATAACTCGCTGGCAATTAAGGATAAGGGTTGCGCTCGTTGCGGGACTTAACCCAACATTTCACAACACGAGCTGACGACAGCCATGCAGCACCTGTCTCAGAGCTCCCGAAGGCACTAAGCTATCTCTAGCAAATTCTCTGGATGTCAAGAGTAGGTAAGGTTCTTCGCGTTGCATCGAATTAAACCACATGCTCCACCGCTTGTGCGGGCCCCCGTCAATTCATTTGAGTTTTAATCTTGCGACCGTACTCCCCAGGCGGTCTACTTAACGCGTTAGCTCCGAAAGCCACGGCTCAAGGCCACAACCTCCAAGTAGACATCGTTTACGGCGTGGACTACCAGGGTATCTAATCCTGTTTGCTCCCCACGCTTTCGCATCTGAGTGTCAGTATCTGTCCAGGGGGCCGCCTTCGCCACTGGTATTCCTTCAGATCTCTACGCATTTCACCGCTACACCTGAAATTCTACCCCCCTCTACAGTACTCTAGTTTGCCAGTTTCAAATGACCTTCCGGGGTTGAGCCCCGGGCTTTCACATCTGACTTAACAAACCACCTGCATGCGCTTTACGCCCAGTAATTCCGATTAACGCTCGCACCCTCCGTATTACCGCGGCTGCTGGCACGGAGTTAGCCGGTGCTTCTTCTGTAGCTAACGTCAAACAACAAACGTATTAAGCTTGCTGCCTTCCTCACTACTGAAAGTACTTTACAACCCGAAGGCCTTCTTCATACACGCGGCATGGCTGCATCAGGCTTTCGCCCATTGTGCAATATTCCCCACTGCTGCCTCCCGTAGGAGTCTGGACCGTGTCTCAGTTCCAGTGTGGCTGATCATCCTCTCAGACCAGCTAGAGATCGTCGCCTTGGTGAGCCATTACCCCACCAACTAGCTAATCTCACTTAGGCTTATCCAATCGCGGAAGGCCCGAAGGTCCCCTCCTTTCCCCCGTAGGGCGTATGCGGTATTAGCTATCGTTTCCAATAGTTATCCCCCTCAACTGGGCAAATTCCTAAGCATTACTCACCCGTCCGCCGCTCGACGCCTAATAACGCACCCGAAGGATTGTTAATATCGTTTCCGCTCGACTTGCATGTGTTAAGCCTGCCGCCAGCGTTCAATCTGAGCCATGATCAAACTCTTCAATTTAAGTTTTTTTGGCTCAATGAATACTGACTTTAAATTGCCTTTTACTTCTTAGCCAAAGCCAAATAGTAAAGTGTTCTTTAAAGTTCATACCATTCCAACAGAATGGTATTTAAATAACTGTGTTCGATATCCGAAGACATCAAATTAGGTCACTCAGTTCATTGAAACCGATTTTTGATTTCTTGCCCGAAAGCAGAGAATCATTGTCGATTGTCATCAACGAGTGCCCACACAGATTGATATAGGTTTAAATTGTTAAAGAGCGTTGCATGGCGGAGTGGACGGGACTCGAACCCGCGACCCCCGGCGTGACAGGCCGGTATTCTAACCAACTGAACTACCACTCCACATGGTATTCTTACATTAACAAAGTCTGACTTAGATGCTTTGTTAATTTTTGCTTTTATCTTTTCTAAAAAAGATAAAAACGAATAAGAGCCTGGCGATGTCCTACTCTCACATGGGGAAACCCCACACTACCATCGGCGCTATTGCGTTTCACTTCTGAGTTCGGCATGGAATCAGGTGGGTCCACAATGCTATGGTCGCCAAGCAAAATCTTAAAATTCGAAAAGCCAACAAAAATATAAGTTCTTCACACATTCAATGTTCTTCATTGAGTCCACAAAACCCCTTGGGTGTTGTATGGTTAAGCCTCACGGGCAATTAGTACAGGTTAGCTCAACGCCTCACAACGCTTACACACCCTGCCTATCAACGTTCTAGTCTCGAACAACCCTTTAGGACACTTAAAGTGCCAGGGAAGACTCATCTCAGGGCTCGCTTCGCGCTTAGATGCTTTCAGCGCTTATCGATTCCGAACTTAGCTACCGGGCAATGCCATTGGCATGACAACCCGAACACCAGAGGTTCGTCCACTCCGGTCCTCTCGTACTAGGAGCAGCCCCCTTCAATCTTCCAACGCCCACGGCAGATAGGGACCGAACTGTCTCACGACGTTCTAAACCCAGCTCGCGTACCACTTTAAATGGCGAACAGCCATACCCTTGGGACCGACTTCAGCCCCAGGATGTGATGAGCCGACATCGAGGTGCCAAACACCGCCGTCGATATGAACTCTTGGGCGGTATCAGCCTGTTATCCCCGGAGTACCTTTTATCCGTTGAGCGATGGCCCTTCCATTCAGAACCACCGGATCACTATGACCTGCTTTCGCACCTGCTCGAATTGTCATTCTCGCAGTCAAGCGGGCTTATGCCATTGCACTAACCACACGATGTCCAACCGTGTTTAGCCCACCTTCGTGCTCCTCCGTTACTCTTTGGGAGGAGACCGCCCCAGTCAAACTACCCACCAGGCACTGTCCTCACCCCAGATTATGGGGCTAAGTTAGAACATCAAGCATACAAGGGTGGTATTTCAAGGTCGACTCCACTCCATCTAGCGACGAAGTTTCAAAGTCTCCCACCTATCCTACACATGTAGGGTCAATGTTCAGTGCCAAGCTGTAGTAAAGGTTCACGGGGTCTTTCCGTCTAGCCGCGGGTACACTGCATCTTCACAGCGATTTCAATTTCACTGAGTCTCGGGTGGAGACAGCGTGGCCATCATTACGCCATTCGTGCAGGTCGGAACTTACCCGACAAGGAATTTCGCTACCTTAGGACCGTTATAGTTACGGCCGCCGTTTACCGGGGCTTCGATCAAGAGCTTCGTCCTAAGACTAACCCCATCAATTAACCTTCCGGCACCGGGCAGGCGTCACACCGTATACGTCATCTTACGATTTTGCACAGTGCTGTGTTTTTAATAAACAGTTGCAGCCACCTGGTATCTGCGACTCCCGATAGCTCCATCCGCTAGGGATTTCACCGTCAAGAGCGTACCTTCTCCCGAAGTTACGGTACCATTTTGCCTAGTTCCTTCACCCGAGTTCTCTCAAGCGCCTTGGTATTCTCTACCCGACCACCTGTGTCGGTTTGGGGTACGATTTCTTATAATCTGAAGCTTAGAGGCTTTTCCTGGAAGTATGGCATCAATGACTTCACCACCGTAGTGGCTCGACATCGGGTCTCAGCCTAACAATTTCCCGGATTTACCTAAGAAATTAGCCTACACCCTTGAACCTGGACAACCATCGCCAGGCTCACCTAGCCTTCTCCGTCCCCCCATCGCAATTATAAGAAGTACGGGAATATTAACCCGTTTCCCATCGACTACGCCTTTCGGCCTCGCCTTAGGGGTCGACTTACCCTGCCCCGATTAACGTTGGACAGGAACCCTTGGTCTTCCGGCGTGGGGGTTTTTCACCCCCATTATCGTTACTCATGTCAGCATTCGCACTTCTGATACCTCCAGCAAACCTTACAGTTCACCTTCAACGGCTTACAGAACGCTCCCCTACCCAACATAATAAATTATGTTGCCGCAGCTTCGGTGTATAGCTTAGCCCCGTTACATCTTCCGCGCAGGCCGACTCGACCAGTGAGCTATTACGCTTTCTTTAAATGATGGCTGCTTCTAAGCCAACATCCTGGCTGTCTGAGCCTTCCCACATCGTTTCCCACTTAGCTATACTTTGGGACCTTAGCTGGCGGTCTGGGTTGTTTCCCTCTCCACGACGGACGTTAGCACCCGCCGTGTGTCTCCCGGATAGTACTTACTGGTATTCGGAGTTTGCAAAGGGTTGGTAAGTCGGGATGACCCCCTAGCCTTAACAGTGCTCTACCCCCAGTAGTATTCGTCCGAGGCGCTACCTAAATAGCTTTCGGGGAGAACCAGCTATCTCCAGGTTTGATTGGCCTTTCACCCCTAGCCACAAGTCATCCGCTAATTTTTCAACATTAGTCGGTTCGGTCCTCCAGTTGATGTTACTCAACCTTCAACCTGCCCATGGCTAGATCACCTGGTTTCGGGTCTATACCTAGCAACTCGACGCCCAGTTAAGACTCGGTTTCCCTACGGCTCCCCTATACGGTTAACCTTGCTACTAAATATAAGTCGCTGACCCATTATACAAAAGGTACGCAGTCACAGGACGCAATGCCTGCTCCTACTGCTTGTACGTACACGGTTTCAGGTTCTATTTCACTCCCCTCACAGGGGTTCTTTTCGCCTTTCCCTCACGGTACTGGTTCACTATCGGTCAGTCAGTAGTATTTAGCCTTGGAGGATGGTCCCCCCATATTCAAACAGGATATCACGTGTCCCGCCTTACTCGTTTTCACTTAAAATGATGTGTCGGTTACGGGGCTATCACCCTGTATCGCGATACTTTCCAGAATCTTCACCTGCATCATTAAAAGCTTAAGGGCTAATCCAATTTCGCTCGCCGCTACTTTCGGAATCTCGGTTGATTTCTACTCCTCCGGGTACTTAGATGTTTCAGTTCCCCGGGTTTGCCTTATTAACCTATGTATTCAGTTAATAATACTAGCTTATGCTAGTGGGTTTCCCCATTCGGAAATCGTAGACTCAAGTGGCTTTTACTGCCTTATCTACGCTTATCGCAAGTTAATACGTCCTTCATCGCCTCTGACTGCCAAGGCATCCACCGTGTACGCTTAGTCACTTAACCATACAACCCCAAAGAGGTCTTTATGTATGGCAAACAACCAAGGTTATAAATCGTTGTCTCTTTATTATGAGCGAGACAACATTTTCGATTTTGCCGGACTCAAATATTAAACAATCTAACCGAAGTTAGTTGTTTCCAAGAACACTTGAATGTGTGTTGGTTTGTTATTACCGAAGTAATAACAAGTACCTATCAATTTCTTTCTAAAAAGAAGCCAATAGGATTTGAGAACTTTTATTTTGACAAATAATAATCAATTATTTATCAGTCAGCTTTCCAAATTGTTAAAGAGCAAAGATTTCATACTTATAAAAATAAGCCAAAACCATTTTTAAATATTCTTTTCTCTGTGCAGAGTAAAAACACTTAAAGATGGTGGAGCTATGCGGGATCGAACCGCAGACCTCCTGCGTGCAAGGCAGGCGCTCTCCCAGCTGAGCTA
>NZ_JAQLOI010000003.1:1500000-1632795 GCF_028204155.1 Vibrio algarum
GGTATGTGGGAACCGGTGAAGTTTCATGAAATGGGAAATAGTGGAATTTTTTTCCTGGAAGAATACGAACCTCATAAAATCCCTGTGCTTTTTGTTCATGGAATGAGTGGGTCAGGTTACGATTGGTTGAATCTTGCAAATGAACTGGATAGAAATATCTACCAGCCATGGATAGTGCAGTACCCATCAGGTATAGATTTAGAGTTGTCTTCCCAAATGCTACATCAATCTGTCACGGAGCTAGCGATTCGCTTCGATGTAAGTGAAATAAAAGTGGTAGCTCACAGTATGGGTGGGTTAGTATCAAAGAGCTTTATAAATCATGTATTTTCTTCGAAACCGCAACAACCTAATATATCTTCCTTTATAACTATATCTACACCATGGGCTGGGCATGATGCTGCGCAAATAGGAATTAAATACATGCCTGTTGCCGTTCCATCCTGGTTCAACATGGCTCCGAATAGTAAGTTTCTGCGTAATCTTAAAGCCGTTCCTCTAAGAGAACATCTTTCATTTCATTTATTTTTCAGCTATCGCGATAACCCGAGCCTTATTTCGTCTAAAAATACAGATGGTGTCGTTTCAATAGAGAGCCAGCTCATGACTGAAGCGCAAGATGACGCAATATCGGTTTATGGTTTAAA
This sequence comes from Vibrio algarum, assembly GCF_028204155.1. NCBI lineage: Bacteria > Pseudomonadati > Pseudomonadota > Gammaproteobacteria > Vibrionales > Vibrionaceae > Vibrio > Vibrio algarum. The sequence continues at coordinate 1,500,648 of NZ_JAQLOI010000003.1, forward strand.
TGAAAGTCATACTAGTATTTTAAAAAGCCCCATCATGGCGAAAAAGCTCAATGAAGCTCTCAAAATGTCTCATTAAACCTAAATTGAGTTAGATGGGTAAGACGCTTGAGTTCAGTTTTTCTATCCAATGCTCAGTCTTGTCTAATTGCATTTTGTGATACCAACAGTTATCCGTATTTTTCTAATTTAAGTAATTATTCTAAGAAGGTTTTGTCCAGAAATGAGTCAGAACGGAGCAAATAGTGTTTGTGATCACCGAGCGATTCTGTCGTACTGTAAAACCTAAAAATCGAGCATAGTAGCTCGCCTTTTCTTATTTATATTTGAGACTCAACTGTATCCAACTTGATATGCAGTGTTCAAATGGGGGGGCGGGGGTAGTTAACGAAGTTTTAATAATCATTTAGATATAAATGAGCTGCGCTTTAAACATTCACTAAGACTATGAGTGAAGCTCAAACGGGGGACCAAACCCGACACTGGATTTTGCCAGTGCCCGATTTGAGTATAAAAAGAAGGGTAGTGACGCATTGGTCAATTTGTATTTGAATTGATTCAACATATGTAATGGTAAGTTGAATGGTTAACTTCAACAGAGCGTCACGTCGGTTGCTTTCTATTTTGCGACGTTAGTTGAAGATCTGATTCAACCGTTGCACGGTTTAGAAGCAAGTTACCAGCCCCAATAATGATCAACTAACAGAGCAACAAACAGCAGCATTAAGTGATAAATAGAGAACTTAAATGTCTCCATGGCGGTTTTGTCGTTGCTTTGGTGCTTCAGTTTCCATGCGTGGTAAATAAACCCAGCATTTAATATCACCGCTGAGCTTAGGTAGATCATGCCGCTCATGCCAACCAGTGCAGGCAACATACAGACAATAAACAGCAAAATGGTGTACAGAAAAATACTGGTTTTGGTGTAATCAACGCCATGGGTAACCGGTAGCATTGGAATATCGGCTTTGGCGTAATCGTCTTTACGATGGATGGCTAAGGCCCAAAAATGCGGTGGTGTCCAAGTAAAAATAATCATCACCAATAGCCACGCATTACCGTGCAACTCTCCGCTCACTGCTGTCCAGCCCAAAAGAGGCGGCATTGCCCCTGCAATCCCTGCAATTACAATGTTTTGTGGCGTGGAGCGTTTAAGGAACATGGTGTACACCACGGCATAACCGAGTAGGCTAGCAAATGTAAGCCAAGCGGTAAGAGCGTTTACTCCCCAGAACAGAATAACGAAGCCAACAGCCCCAATGGACGCGGCAAACAAAAATACTTCCGAAGACTTCACCGCGCCAGAGGGCAAAGGGCGCTTATGGGTACGAGCCATTATGGCGTCTATTCTGCGATCAATTAGGTGATTAAAGGCGGCAGCTGAGCCAGCCATAAGCGCGATACCAACCATTCCTAATAGGCTTTGCTGTAATGGTAAGCGGCCGGGAATCGCTAAGCACATCCCCACTAGGGCAGTCAGGAGCATTAGTGCAACCACCTTGGGCTTGGTCAGTGCTAAGTAGACTTTAAATCTGGATTGAGTTAACTCTGATGAGCCTGCGGCCAATAAGGTTTTACTCATGACTATCTCCTGTCTCTTTTGGGGCAAAAAAGGTGTTTTGTAATGAAGGTTTTATTGATGACGGTGCCAATTGGCTGGTGCGTCGCTTGTAGGCGAACGGTTTATTGGAACACAGCGAATAGCTAATACGTACGGTATTGGCTAATAGTAGCGCACCGCATACATTGTGCAGAACCGCGATAGTGAGCGGCAAAGTGAACACCACATTGCTTATGCCTAACCCTACTTGAATCACTAGTAGCGCAAACAGCTGCTTTGCTGCTTGTTTGTGAAATTTTGTGGTTGATTTTGCCAATTGCCAGCAGAACAACATCACCACAAGGGAGGTAATTATCGCGCCTATTCGGTGGCTAACGTGAATGGTTGTTCGTCCGGCAAAGTCGAGCACACCAAATTCGTAATTGTCGAATCCCGGCTGATAAAGGGAAAATGCGGTTTTGAAATCGAGATGATTTATCCATTCTCCCTGACATACCGGCAAGCTTGTACACATTAGGGCAGCGTAGTTAGATGAGGTCCAGCCTCCTAAGCTAATTTGTAACACGATAACAATTAGCGCAAACAGGGATAAGAACTTTATAAAGAAGGTGGAGCCAGTATTCGGCTGCTGTGACTGATGCTGCAATTGAATTTGTAAACAAGGTTGTTGAGAGTGCTTTGGTATAGAGCAGAGCTGCGTATGCAGCAGCACTAACAGACTGAGCAAAGTAAAGCCTCCCAAAAGATGAGCGAGTACGATCACGGGCATTAACTTTAAGGTAACCGTCCACATGCCCAGTAGCGCTTGAGCAATCACCAAGATGGTGAGTGCCACGGGAAGCAGCTTTCCTACCGCTTGCGCGGCGTCATCTTGCTCTTTGCTTGTGCTCTTTTTCAAAAACAGCACAGTAATAGCAAATACCACTAAGCCTAGCGAACCGGCAAAGTAGCGGTGAATCATCTCTGCCCACGCTTTACTGGTTTCTACTCCTTGATTTGGGTATAACTCGTTTGCTTTTTGTAACTCTTGTTTACTTACCGGTACAGTCAATTGGCCGTAACATCCGGGCCAATCGGGGCAACCTAGGCCAGCATCGGAGAGTCGGGTGTATGCACCTAGCGCAATGACGCCGATGGTGAGCAAAATGGCCCCTCTTACTAGCCAAAATCTAAAAGTATCTAGCTTAACTGAACCTGTCTCTTGCTGTTCCTTAGCATTCATTAGTGACTCTCCTAACCGACTCGAGAAAGCTTAAGCAGCTTACGTAGATCGGATAATAACCCTTTGTTTTGCACCACTAGATCCGTTTCTGAATTCGCTACGGGGTACTTCATGACCAGTTGTCCTAGTGGGTCTGTTATCACGTATTCCGCCGCCGAAGCTTGCTGTAAAAAGGCGTTGTTGATTGGGATCTGGATAAAGCCATCAAGGGCAACACTTGCGTCACTGCTAGAGGAGACAAACACTGTCGCGGTGACTCTAGGTTGGTATTTTCCTAACGCCGTATGAGACTGCTTAAGAAGATGAAGCTGTTGCTGACACAGAGTTAAACATTGAGAGGGAAGTACATAACCCAAGTGCCAATTTGGACCGGCGTTATTGATGTCCGCAGGAAGTTGTATATTTAGGTCAGCATAGGTAAGTCTTGGCGCTATAAGTACCCCTTTATTGGTCACGCCCGATTGATACCAGTGCTGAGACAGAATGGCTTTTGCCACAATGGCGGGTAGGGCGAAGATAAAAAACAGACCAATAAGCATCCATCGCCCTCTAGACTGTCGCTGTTTTAGGGATTCAGTATCTGCCTTTACGGCAGAGAGATCACCACCAAGTGGAGAGGCTGACGGTTTCATAACGTGCTCCTTTTTTGGCGTTTTCTTGTTTTAAGCTGTCGATCCGTTTTAAGCTGTCGATCCGTTTTAAGTACTCGGTTCGTTTTAAATAATAGGGTGAGCATAAGCAGTAACCAAACTCCAGCCATGACAAACCACTGGAAGGCATACCCGAAGTGTTTGGAAGAAGACATAGGCAGAGGTTTCCACGGTTGAGGAAGTGAACCAATGGTAAAATGGTCACCACTTTGAGGTTGCAACTCTGTTGCCTTTGCGGCTAGTGTTGGGGGTTCCGGACGAAATGGTTGCAAAGCAAAGGGATAAAAAAACTGTTCTAAAGATTGACTAAGCTGGTCAAGGTTTAAGTTTTGAATGCGTATTTTTGAATGAACGGTATCTAGAGTTTCGAGCATTAAGTCAGAGCTCAGCGGATTTAGTGAGCGGTGGTATAAGCGACCTCGTTGAACGCCTGCTGGTAGTTGTTTAGATACTTCTGGCAATATCTCGCGGTTGTTGCCAGTTGGAACAAACCCTAACTCCACCAGTAACAGTGTATCGCGGTTGGCGTGATTAAGTGCTTGATAGACCAAATATCCCGCTTTGCCCTCAAAAGTTTGGTTGTCTAAATAGATTAGTGGCAGTGAGGTGGTGGAGAGTGAAGCCGAAATTTTTATACCGACAACATTTTCGCTAACCGATAAGTGGTTTATCTGGCTCAGTTCCACCAAGGGGATTAGGGGTAATTGCTCTCTAGCTTTTAAATCGTTCTCTATTTTCTGTTTCTCTTCGCCTCGCCCAAGTTGCCAAAAACCAAGGTTGACCAATAGCGCAAATACAACCAAAGTTAACAGAGCACCAAATAGCAATGACGCTGATGAGCGCAAAGGAGAGCTTATGACTTTGTTACTTAAACTTACTCTAGTGGTGATGCTGTTTTTCATCATATTTAACCTTGCACGCGCCCTTTTCAATATGGTGAGAGAGCCCTCTTCGGCAGAGGGTAAAAACAAGCGTCCGATGAGTCATTATTTAGGACGCCGACTGCTCTTTTCGGCTTTAGTGGTGGTACTGCTAATTGTCGCCTTATCGTCTGGATTAATTGAGCCTAACTCTCGTCCGTACTAGCGGTTCCCCCTAAATCAGATGCCAAAACATCGCTCTCAGTTTTGGTTTTCCTTCTCTTTTTTGGCTCTCGCTCGTTATAAAACATAAACAAACACAAATAGGCATAGCCAAACTACATCGACAAAATGCCAGTACCAACTGCCGGCCTGAAAAGCAAAGTGGTTATCTGGAGTAAAGTGGTTGTAGGCTATTCGCGCCAGTAAAACCGTAAGGAATATAGTGCCAAGCAGTACATGCAAACCGTGAAATCCGGTTAACATAAAGAAGGTGTTACCGTAAATACCCGATTGCAACGTTAATCCCATCTCTTGGTAGGCGTGTACATACTCTTCTACCTGATAAAAGAGAAACAGACCCGCTAGGATGATGGTGATCTCCAACCAAAATACTAATGCGGTTCGGTGGTTCTTCTCTAAGCTGATGTGGGCAAAGTGCAAGGTGATAGAGGAAGTAAGTAAAATAATGGTATTGGTTAACGGTAAACCTTGCCACGGCATCGCCTCCGTAGTTACCCCTGAAGGCGTCAACGTAAGCGGCCAAATTGCTTCAAAAGCGGGCCACAATACTTCGTGTGTCATGGCGTTGTTGTCTGCACCAGCTAGCCAAGGCACCGCTATCATACGAGCGTAGAATAGAGCGCCAAAAAACGCGGCAAAGAACATGATCTCAGAGAAGATAAACCAACTCATCCCCTGCTTAAATGAGCGATTTATCTGCTCTGAATACAGGCCAGATAGAGACTCAGTAATCACATTTCGAAACCAGCCTACCAACATATACAGCAAGACGATCACACCGATAGAGAGTATCCATTTGCCAACAACACTACTTGCGCCACTGCTCCCCATATTCTGCACTGTAACGCCTGCGCCTACGGCAATTAAGAATAGTGCAACAGCACCAACAATAGGCCAGTTGCTTTGGGCTGGTACGTAATAAGAGGGGAGATTTGAATGCTCTGTATTCACGCTCATTCTATGCTCCTTAACGTCGCATTGGTTAATGTAATGGGGGAACTCGATGTTGATGTTTGCTTTTCGCTAATATCAAAAAGGGTGTAAGAAAGCGTTAAGGTGTGAATAGAGTCGGGAATATTTGGCTCTATATAAAACATCAATGCTAACTCGGTACTTTCTCCCGCTTTTAGTGGCTGTTTACTAAAGCAGAAACACTCCATTTTATTGAAGTAACTGGCCGCCATACCGGGAGAGACTGAAGGTACAGCTTGGCCCACCAAGTCTTGTCGCGAAAGGTTAGTGGCGTAATAAACCGTCTGTATTACCTCGCCGGGGTGAACAGTCATCACGCTGTTGGCTGGCTTTAGTTGCCAAGGCATGTTGGGAGGAATGTGTGCCATCAGTTCTACGCTGATAGTGCGAGATATATCTACTTGCATCCCTACGGGCTGCACCGCTGCAACATCGCTGGTTTTACCGTTAATGCCCAGAGCTTCACACATCACATCGTAAAGAGGCACAAGGGCGTAGCCAAAACCAAACATTGCGACGGTTGCCATCACCAATTTTATGGTTAGTGTTCTGTTCTTTTGTTCGCCTTTGCTTTGCTTGCTGCTTGGCTTGCTATTTGGAGACGTATTATTTGAAGTCGTCATAGCTGCAACCTAATCTACTTTAGGTGGTTGTTCAAAAGTGTGGTGAGGCGCTGGGCTTGGCACTGTCCACTCAAGTCCTTCGGCTCTATCCCACGGTTTGGCTGGCGCTTTTTCACCCCCTCGAATGCACTTTATCACTACCCATAAAAACAGCAGTTGAGAAATACCAAAGGCGAAACCACCAATAGAGACCACCTGATTTACATCGGCAAATTGGATGGCGTAGTCAGGAATTCGCCTTGGCATCCCTGCCAGACCAAGAAAGTGCATTGGGAAAAATAGAATGTTGACCGAGATAACCGAGGTCCAGAAGTGCCATAAACTTAAGGTTTGGCTGTACATGTTACCCGTCCATTTCGGCAGCCAGTAATAGGCGGCGGCCATAATGGAAAATACTGCACCAGAGACCAGAACATAATGGAAGTGGGCAACAACAAAATAGGTGTCGTGATACTGAAAATCGGCGGGAACAATGGCGAGCATTAACCCAGATAAACCACCAATGGTAAACAGTACAATAAAGGCGATAGCAAACAGCATGGGCGTCTCGAAGGTGAGAGCACCTCGCCACATGGTCGCAACCCAGTTAAACACTTTTACACCGGTAGGAACGGATATAAGCATGGTGCAGTACATAAAGAACAGTTCGGCAAACACGGGCATACCGGTGGTAAACATGTGGTGAGCCCATACTAAAAAGGAGAGCAGCGCAATGCTGACGGTGGCGTACACCATTGAGTGATAACCAAACAATTTTTTGCCCGAGAAGGCCGGAATAATGGCCGACATAATGCCAAAGGAGGGCAATATCATGATGTACACTTCTGGGTGACCAAAGAACCAGAATATATGCTGGAACATAACAGGGTCGCCTCCGCCAGCAGCGTCAAAAAAGCTGGTGCCAAAGTATTTATCTGTCAGCACCATGGTGACCGCGCCTGCTAAAACGGGCATTACGGCGATAAGTAAAAATGCGGTGATAAGCCATGTCCAAACAAACATGGGCATTTTCATTAGTGTCATACCTGGTGCACGCATATTAAATATGGTGACGATGACGTTGATCGCCCCCATGATGGAGCTAATGCCCATAATATGAACGGAAAAAACAAACAGCGCGGTACTGTCAGGTCCGTAAGTTGTCGAGAGTGGTGCGTAAAAGGTCCAACCAAAATTTGGTCCGCCACCTTCGGTGAAGAGAGAGGCAAGCAAAATAAGAAAGGCGAAAGGCAGTATCCAGAAACTTAAGTTGTTCATGCGTGGGAGAGCCATATCTGGCGCGCCAATCATCATAGGAATCATCCAGTTTGCTAGGCCAGTAAAGGCTGGCATAACGGCACCAAACACCATGATTAAACCATGCACCGTGGTCATCTGGTTAAAGAACTCAGGATCAACAAGTTGCAACCCCGGTTGAAACAGCTCTGCGCGAATGATCATCGCCATTGCGCCACCAATAAAGAACATGGCGAGACTAAACAGCAAGTAAAGGGTGCCTATATCTTTGTGGTTGGTGGAGTATACCCAGCGCACCCAACCGGTAGGTGCATTATGATCATGAGACTCGTTTTCTGTACTGTTTGTGGTGTCGTTGATGCTTCCTGTCACGGCGGATTGGGACTCTACAGGTGACATCTTCTTGTGGTCCTCGGTTGAAGGTCTCATAGTTTGTCCTCCGAGCTGCTTACCGCTTCTTCACCTGACTCCACGGATGCGTTTATAAAGTTGTTTATGTCTGATGCTTGAATCACGTCACCGGTATCGTTGCCCCAAGCATTACGCTGGTAGGTGATGACTGCTGCAAGCTCTTGTTGCGTCATTTGGTTAACAAACGCCTGCATGGCGGTTCCCGGTCGGCCATTGACCACTGTGTCCATATGAAGGGAGACCTCTCCCGTTGCCACTTTGTTTCCCTTAATCGCTGGGAAGACGCTAGGAATCCCTAATCCGGTAGCTTGGTGACATACTGCACAACGATCTAGGTAAGCTTGCTCACCTATGGTCATTAGTTCATCCAGGGACATGCTGCTGGTGAGCGCCAGTTCTGCCTTGGCTTTCTCTTCTGCTATCTGTTGTTTTTTGTCCACTAACCACTGTTGGTAGTTCTCTTCTGTCATGGCGTGAACCACTATCGGCATAAAGCCGTGGGCGCGTCCGCACAGTTCAGCGCATTGGCCGCGGTAAATTCCGGGTTTGTCGATTTTTGTCCACGCTTCGTTAATAAAGCCGGGAATAGTATCTTTCTTCACAGCAAAATCAGGCACCCACCAAGAGTGGATCACATCATCAGAGGTGAGTAAAAATCGGATTTTTTTGTTGATGGGGAGTACCAAAGGGTTATCAACTTCAAGCAGGTAGTTTTCACCTTTCTCTTCGTCTCCTTCTATCTGCTCAACGGCGGTGCTGAGCAAGCTTAAAAATTCTATCTCTTCACCAAAATAGTGGTAGTGCCATTTCCATTGTGATCCGGTCACTTTTATCGTGATATCGGATTTGCTTGTGTCTTCCATCGCCACTAAGGTTTTGGTGGCGGGGATCGCCATTGCGATAAGAATGATGACGGGGATGACTGTCCAAATTATTTCTACCTTGGTGCTTTCATGAAATTTGGCGGCGACTGCCCCTTTGGATTTTCGGTGATGAATGATGGAGTAGAACATAATGCCAAAGACCACTGCCGCGATGGCGCAGCAGATGTAGAAAATGAGCATGTGGAGCTCATAAACCTCTTCACTAATTCGAGTGACACCCTGCGTTAAGTTGTACTCCGTTGCCGCATTCGCAACAGAGCTCAATTGTAAAAATATAGCGCAGCTGACCAGTGTTCGTAGAATCGAAAAACGATGCACACGATCTCTCCCTGATATGTTGCAATATAAACCTAAGTGCGTTTCTACCTTAAGTGAGGTATCCACTTTAAGTTCTCTTGCATCCTTAAGTTCTACTACATAAAGCAAACTGAGTTACGTTGACCAAGTTAGCCTGATTAGTGACTTTGACGTAGTCACACATTACAGTTAATTGTTATCCATTTGTTAACAAAAGGCTAGACGCTGATCTATAGATGTTCAAGAATTAACAGTTTTATTAAGTAAAAAGTGCTTTTGTTGAATAAGTTTTGTAAATAAGACTTTGGTATAAGATATTGTTTTGTATGAATTACACCCAATAAAAAAGCTTAATGACGTTTTGCATAAGAAATAGTGGGTTTGCAAATGTTATGTAACTGATCAATAGTTAACGATATGTTAAAGCTTGATATGTGGCCGCGAGAAGCTAAGCTGTGAGACAAACAGTAGCAATAGGGTAGGCTGTGTACATGTGTTTGACTAAATGTGATGCATCGCTTTATGAAAGTGTAGTTTAGGCTAGGCATCGAATTTCAAGCGCATCGGTAATGGGTGCGATTAACGAGAATCGATCAAGGAGGATGTATGCCGCGTACAATGAATCCCTCGGACATGCATGACAAAAAGAAAGAGGTGCCGAACAGCCAATATGCTCGCACCATTCCATGTAACCAACTAAGTGTCTCTGCTCCTTTTCATTGGCTATCTTTAGGCTTACACGACTTAATACGAATGCCAATAATCAGTGCGTTTTATGGTCTCTGTTTTATGGCGGCGGCAATTAGTATCGTGCTGCTTATTCAGTGGCAAGGCACCCATTTGGTGGTGATGCCAGCACTGGTGGTTTATATGCTTATTGGACCGTTTCTTGCGCTCGGTCTATATGATGCAAGTTGGGAGAGAGAACAAGGTAAAGATGCCAGTCTATGGCACTCAATGAAAGCCATAGGTAGAAACTCTACATCGCAGTGGGCGTTTGTGGTGTTACTCACTGTTGCCATGATATTTTGGATGCGTATCGCAGCGCTATTGCACGTTTTTTACCCTTCTGTTCAGGGTGCCCCGTTAGGTGATTTTCTTCCATTCTTAGTTATAGGCACCATTGTTGGTGCCGTTATCGCGGCGATTATATTCTCTATCTCTGCCTTTTCTATTCCGCTAATGATGGAAAAAAATGTGGATATGATGAGCGCTGTGTTCACCAGCTTTAACGCGGTTAAATCCAATATTCCCGCGATGATAGTTTGGGCGGCGATTATAAGCGGCGGTATCTTAATTGGTTTTGCCACCTACGGGGTGGGGATGTTAGTTACCATGCCAATATTGGGATACGGCACATGGCATGCGTATCATGCGACGATCAAACGAGAGGAAGATATTTAGAGTGGCTTAAGCTTGAAATAGTAAAGAATGTTGCTGAATACAAAATAGGGCTTAGTAATGACATACTAAGCCCTTTATAAGTTTATCTTCACAGACCTGATGTCATATGTAGGCTGTAAAATAGTCCTCGTCCTATTAAGGTACTGTCAAGTTAACCAAAGCTATGGCAGTATTTTCATTTGAGTATATATCACCATATTTAACACAAGGCCGATTAGTAACTGGTCTGGCCGTTACTGACAAAAAGCCTCAATAATTAAACAATGAATTATTGAGGCTTTTTGTGTTCAACAATGTCGAAAGTTAAAGTCGAATAGGGTAGCGAGAACCTTAATGTTACCTTCCGTAAACTATCTTATTCAATACAGGTGAACGTTGCCTCTACTAAGGTATCCTCTGTATTCCCATCTGCATCCGTTACCATGGAAGCTAAAATAGCATTATCTTGTCCTTTAATTCTTACGAAATGGCTTTCTTTTACTGATTCACTCACTTGCCATATTAAAGTTCCTGATGAATCAATGTTCCATGTGACGCTGCTCGTACTCTCTGGATTAGTATAAACGACTGTACCTGCTCCATTAGATGCCAATTGTAGAGAAAAATTATTGTATGGTATGTTTTCACCATCATTGGTTGTTGTTACCACAAACGCACAACTGTCATAATCGTCTCTGAAATTATAAAAGTCATCGGAACGCGTGACTGATATGTTAGCTAAATCACCCAGTAAGAGGGTGGAATCTGAACCGTCAAGCACATTCACTTCTGTAGTGGTAGAGAAGCGTCCAATCCGAGCGAAGCTAAAGGAACCTTCGTCTTGATCGAAAAAGTTTAAGTCTCCCCATGGGTGAACAGTTATTGTTTCCCCGTCTTGATCAGAACTCTCATCATCATTGTAAAGCCCACCTTGACCATCAGAATCAACACTTGCACTTAGCACAGCAAACTGTCCTGTGTCGTCTAGATTGTAGGTTCCAAATTCTCCAGAATAAGCTTGTGGTGATTCATCGGAGTAGTACTCCTGGTTATTGGTATGTGCTATTACATATTCAGTACCTGAGATGAACGAAAGAATATTCCAATTATCATCGCCTTGTTCATACATGCTCCAGCCACCGATTAATGAATTATCATCATTAGTAACACGTGTAAAAGTGAATTCTCCTTCCTGCGGCACCGTAAAGGTAAGATTGTCTTGGTTAACTGAGATATTCGCATCGGCAGATAGATCAGATAGACCGCCTGTAGAATCAGACTGACCAATTATATTTACAAGAAAGCTACCATCATTGAGATCCCACGTATAGGTACCATACTCTACGGAGCCAGATTCTTGATCGCCATCATCACTGTGTTCATGAATTATAATATAGTGGCTTTCATCGATGAAGGTCAGGATGTTTCGCTTGTTTTCTCCTTCAGATAATATCCAAGAACCAAGTAAAGTACTCTGGAAGTGAGCTTGTGCATCCGCTTCGCTAATAATGGTTAAGCCTAAATTTGATAGTGTACCGGCGACATCTGTATCAAAACTATCAGACGTGAGATCTAAACCACTAACGTTAGCAAATGCAGCAGTGGTTTCTGCGTCGATAGTGATGCCATTTTCTGGGTTACCATCACTATCTAATGTTTGTAATATTTGCAATATATTGGTCTGCGTAGTTGATTCATCACTCATATCCATAGGCGTAACTATTCCGCTAGCTAAGACTGGCGGAAACGCTAAACCGTTAATAAAGAAGGTGACCGTTTCGCCATCAACATAATCGTACTCACCAAGCTCGTTGGTTGTACCTTCTTTTGTTTCGGTTCGATATGAAATTCCACCTACAGGGCTGTCGACAAACACCCCAGTTAAAGTTGCGCTGCTTTCTGAATCATTGTTGTCACTACTATCACCGCTACTATCACTGCCGCCACAACCAATTAATATACTCGCTAATGTAAGCGCTAAAAATGAGGTTTTCATAAGTTTCGATTCCATGTTTAGACATTTCATAAGGTATAGAATCATGAGTATGTAATAGTAAAATTCGTCATTCATCACCCAAATGGGTGATGAATGACGAATTTAGAAGTAGAAATAGCGTCAGATCAATGAATTGGGGATATTGGACTTGTCGATCGTGATGTTCGACTCATATATTTAATGGTTCTATCCAACCTATCAAAATCATTTTTTGCAGATTTTTACTAACTAAATAGCAAAAGCTTAATTTATTTAGTCAGCGTTATTGCTTTCCTGCGTGTGATGTTTGGTTAATTGAACATAGAGAATGTCTTTTAATTCCATTCGTTGAACCTTCAAAGCGTGCATATTGTCATCATCAATGGGGCTGCCTGAAATCTCGAGTTGGCGGATATCGTAATCCAGTTCGTGGTATTTCTGAAGGTCGGCTTTGAATGTCGGGTCATCGTGGTTTAGTTGAACAATGTCCAATTTAAGATCAGGGAAATCTAAGATAAAGGCATGATTTTCGTTTAGCATAGGCAATCTCTCTTCAGTCAAATTCACCTTTAGTATAAAAGTAATTTTCAGAAAGAAATGTGGTTTAAAACGCAAACTTATGGCTTAAATCTCAAACTTTTAAAACCTTGTGCGGCAATCGTGAAAGAGGCGTACATTGCTTGCGTGAAATTTTGGCTACTTAGGTGCTTTAGAGTATTTAAGAAAGAATTATGTAGTCATCACGTTAATAGGCATTTCCCTCGCTGGGCCAGCCCCAATTCGTAGTTCTTGTGCTTGGTTATTATTAGATAGGAGTGAGATGAATAAAATAAAAACTCATTTTTTAAAATAATATATGACCTCATCGAAATAAAAGCATGCCTAGAGATAGAAATAATATCGCTAAAGTTAAAATGTATATATGTTGATCTTTTGCACCTTTTATTAACTTCATCGCTATGGGTACACCTATAAACGCTCCGGCAGACATTAAAATGGCTGTTGTTATATCACTCTGACCTCCGAGACTATAATTTAAGGCGGTTAAAGTTGATAAAATCAGTGCCATTACTAAAGATGAGCCTATGGATTTTTTTATTCCAACGCCAAGTAGTGTGTTAAAAGCAGGTAACAGCATAATGCCACCCCCAACACCAGTAGAACCAATCACGGTGCCACAAGTTACCCCTGCAGACAATGCCACTTTATTTGAATGGTCACGACTAGCATTTTGCTGAGTACATCGTCTGTATTTGTTATAAATGGAATACATTGATAGAAGCATAATGCCAACAATGACGACTTCAACAGTTTGATTGATAGCCGTTGATAAAGACGGAATACTATAGAGATGGATGATGAATTCTGTGGTTAGAAGCGTTGCTGGTATTGCACCTATTAACATCCATCGAAGGGCCTTCCAATCTACATTTCCTGCTGCAATATGTGAAATGCCAGCATTCGCTTTTACTATTGAAGATATAATGCTTGCAGTCCCAACGGCCATAATAGTTTGCATACCAAATATAACCTGGAGTATTGGAATAATTAATACACCACCACCGACCCCAGTTAATCCAAGGCATAATCCGATCAATGCTCCTAATGCTATCTTCATAAAACTTTCGATGGTAAGTAAAACTAATATCTGTTCCATTTGATCTCCGTCTATTATTAGTAAGAACAAGCTATTTAGTGGTTGTTTATTGATCCATAATAAATAGGTACTTATGTTAGATAGTTAATCTAACGTTATTTTATCTACGCGTAAGTTTATCGATTATGTCCTGCGACATAATCAAATAGTAATTTTAAGTAACTGTGAAAGTGACACATGACTATTGAATTAGAAACAGTTGTTAAGCAGCTCAGTATTAATACTAAGGTTCACCAAGACAGCTATGAAAAAAACCAACTTATTTATCGTGCAAATGAAGGTGCGAGCGGTTTTTATTTATTGCGTAGTGGTATGGTTGGACTGTATAAAAATACTGAAGCAGGTAAAGAGCACTTGATCAGAGTGTATGGTAAAGGCGAATTTTTTGGGTATCGCTCTTTATTCAGCCAAGAACCGTACCACCTTACTACGCGGTCTTTGACTCCAAGCAATGTTAGCCATTTTCATGTGTGTCGCATCGAAGAGCTTTACTTGAATACCCCTGAGTTACTAAATTTTTTAGTTAAATCAGTTTGTAGGGAGTTAGGTGAGGCGGAAAGTCGACTTTCTAATATAGCGGGGTTTGGAGCAAAGGTACGTGTATTAGATTCTATCGTTGATCTATTTGGCCGCTTTGCCGATTATCCGTGGACCGCTAGAGAGATTGCTGAACATTCAGGTACCGAAACACAAACAGTTATTCGTTTTTGTAGGTTACTAAAAGATAATGGTCTTTTAGACCCTAAAATCCGAGGAATAGCGCCAATAAATCTACACGACTTAACGCTATTTCGAACCGAACTGGTGAATAGGTGAATTTTTCTATTTAGCACAACATTGTTTAAATTTTTTATTTGAACCGCATGGGCACGGTTGATTCCGACCTACGTTTATATTTGCGGTAGCCGATTGGTTGGTTTTCAGTACATGTTGATGTACTAGCCACATAATTTCATTTGCTTGTCGCCCCGTTTCTATTAAATCACGCATTGTTGCCATATAAGGAGCGGTATGTTTAAAGAAATGTAGGTATCCATCGCACAGATAATTATGGTTAGGTTCGCCACTCTCTGAGGAAATAAACCTCTGCTTTGGACAACCACCATGGCAGGCAAATCGAAATTTACAGGTTTTACATTCTGGTGTTAAACGCGTAATTTTAGCTTGGCCGAATGCGATCGCTTGTTCACTTTGATTCATCTCTTTGATAGTAATTTCATGAATATTACCAAGTTTATATTCTGGGTAAACATAGTGATCGCAACTATACAGATCTCCATTAGCTTCTAGTGCTAAGGCACTTCCGCAAGTCGGAGAAAATATACAAACCCCACCGGGTTGTTTACACCAGTTCGCAAGCGTTGTGTCGAATGTTTGGACAAATATATTGCTTACGTCTTTTCTTACCCATTCGTCAAAAATTTGGTTGAGAAACTCACCATATTGCCAAGCAGGAACAGACCAATTTGTCACGCTAGACGTTAAGGTAGAATCTGGATGAACGAGGGTCAACTCACCAGGTTCTGATTGGTTAGATTGTTGTTCAACTAAAGGGATGAACTGTATATATTTAGAACCGATTTCTTTTAGAAAATGATAGACCTTTAATGGATGTTTTGCATTTATGTTGTTCACAACCGTGAGTGTGTTAAAGGCCACATCGTGTTTTATAAATAACCTAACAGCTAGCATCACTTTATCATGTGTAGCCTTACCGGAGCGAGTAACACGATAGGCATCATGAAGATCCGCAGGCCCGTCGATAGATAAGCCGACTAAGAAGTTATTCTGTTTAAAAAACTCACACCATTCGTCATTGATAAGAATACCATTGGTTTGAAAGGCGTGATGAACATTCTTATTGCCTTTATGCTTTTGCGCGAACTTAACCGCTTTTTGGTAAAATGAAATACCCAGTAACGTTGGTTCGCCGCCTTGCCATGCGATATCAACATCGGGACCTTGCTGTGCATCAATCTGCTGTTTTACGAATAGCTCTAAGGTTTCATCGTTCATCTTCCAGTTTTCATTTCTTTCGGGGTAGAGTTTCTCCTTTTCTAAATAGAAACAGTATTTACAATCTAGATTACATACAAAACCAGAAGGTTTTGCCATCACGTGACAGCCAGTCGGTAGGTTTTGATTGCTCATTTTTTTCTATTAGAATCCTTTAAACGAATAGATAGGAGAAGAGTGTCGATGGATAAATAAAAGAGCCAGTATATGTATACTTCAATTAAGTAAGATAAAGCCAGTATTTTTTAACCAGCTTTAATCAAACTGACTTAAAGAACTATAGATTTGTGGGCTTTAGCATTTGCATATCTTGATTATGCTGCAGCGGCAATTTTTCCATATTGTGTAATCTATATGATGCCCAGTAACCTGCCCAACGAGGGTCAGTACTGAAAATTTCAGCGCCTTTTTCAATTACAATTTGTCGCACATCGCGGTAGTCATCACAGTCGAAAAGGTTGATTTGATTGTCGATGTCGAGATCATAAAGCTCTTGATATCCGGTGGAAGTATTATACCCATAGAACCAACGACGTCCTTCAATTTCTAACTGAAAACCGGCACCAAGGTTCATACCTACATGCATGCCTATTTGGTATACTTGTGTAAGTGGTTTTCGCTCTTCGCCTTGTGTTATAGGTAGCAGGTTACATCCTTCCATCTGTGCTGGCGTTGCTATCCCGGCAGTATTTAGTATGGTAGGAGCAATGTCTAACGCCGATACCAACTCATCACTTTGATTAAAGGACGATTGCTGGGACTGCGGTGGTTTTACATATAAGGGGATTGAGAATATATCAGGTTGAAAATAAACGCCTTTATCGGCCATTCCCATTCGACCATTCATGTCTCCATGGTCTGCTGAAAATATAATTAAACTCTCTTGCCAAAGACCAGATGATTTCAAGTAATCGATAAGCTTTCCTATGCCATAATCAACGACTTCAACTTGTAGCAAGTGTCCTGCGATATAATCAACTAATGTAATTTGATCGTATATGCCCCAATATTTTCTATATAGTTTATATATAGGGTTGTTAGGTAGATCTTCGCATTCCATCAAGCGTTCAAAGCTGTCAGGAATGGTTACCGCTTGTTTAATCTCTTGATAACGTTTTTCAAAACCCGCAGGGATCGAGTAGGGTTGATGTGGGTCGAAAAAATCCAGCTGACTGAAAATTGGTTTAGTCGGATTTTGTCGTTTTGCAGCTTTTAACTGTCGAATAGTCAGATCGGCTAAAAATGTAGAATAATGGGCTTCTACAGGGAATGGCTGACCATCTTCTTGTTCGAGCCATCCACCAAACGAATTACCAACATTTATCATATCCGATTGCAATCCGTGCAACTCCCGCTTATAAACAGGCGGTAAAACCCCCATGGAATCTATATAGTCGAGGTATCTGTCGTCATCTAGAACTGGTGGCCCCCAACGATCCCATGCATGTACATTTTCACCAAAAGTTTCGATGAACTTTGCTACGCCTACATGGCATTTACCTGCATGTTTAAGAAGGTAACCTTCAGATTTAAGATAATCTTGGAAAATAATGTCGTTTGTTTCAAGGTCAACTTGTGAGCCACAAGGTGCACGCTCTCCATTGGTTAAATAAGGAGGGTGCTGCCCGGTAAATAATGCGGCTCGGGCTGGACCACACAAAGGGCTTGTAGTGAATGCACGGTTAAATTTAGTCCCTTCGTTAGCTATCTGGTCTAGATTTGGTGTACGAATCACCGTTGAGAGTTCTCGCGCTGCGCTATAACAATCGGGGGAGATCATGTCTACAGTGATTAAGAAGATGTTGGGCTTAGTCGCGACATCAAAGGTCTGATAAGCGCCTTGACGTGTTTTCCTATTTAGGAATTTATTATCCCCAGTCATAAGAGTGTCCTCACTGGATAGTTGCTAATTGAAGCCTGAATCTAAGCCGAAAATCGTACGGCTAAAAAAGTAGAGACAGGCTTGTATTATTTATTGATTTTCTGCCAAAGAAGAAATCTGTGGAGCTGTTTTCGTCAACCAGATTTTGCGTGCAGCGAAGCAGAAAACAGCAAATAGAGCTAATACCATGAGAACTTTAGTAAAGCTCCCAGTGTCACCTAAAATACCGATGTTAGAAAAGACGGTATAAAGCAGTGCCAATAAGCCAATCACGGTCCAGCTGGCGTGCTGTACATACTTCCATTCTTTTACTTCTACCTGCTCGGTGTATGTCTGTTCGAATGCACTTTCCATTGGTTTTAAATAACGAACAACCATCATGATAGAAACCATCCATAAGAAGTTAAGTCCGACTACGTGAAGCCAATGAAGCTTAACAAATCCTAGATCATCCTTAAGCACGAAGTGAGCGATGTAGAAACTCGCCATTCCAATAGGAAGTGCTATATACGCTGCCAGCGGTGGTGTACGTTTGGAAACGATACCCACAAGGATTACGGTAAGAATTGGTACATTAATAACTGCCATGATAGTACGCATTAATGTATACAAACCATCAGCTTGAGCGATAAGTGGAGCGATACAAACACAGATTGCGATGGTAATTGCCCCAAATATCTTACCGACACGAACCGTTTGCATGTCCGAAGCAGTTTTATTAATTATGCCTTTATAGATATCAAGACTGACAAGGGTAGATAAGCTGTTTACACCACTATTAAAAGAACTCATAACAGCACCAAACAAAACAGCACCAAAGAATCCGGTTAACCAGGTAGGAAGAACCTCACGAACCAAAGTAGGATAAGCCATGTCTTTAGCTAATATTTCTAACCCTTCTGGTGAAATACCTTTTACTGGAACAGAAATCATGCCACGTTGGTGCATGTGCCATGCAATTATGCCCGGCAATACAAGCATCATGACGCCAAATACTTTCATTATCGCAGCAGCAAGGACACCTTTTTGACCTTCTGCTAGGTTTTTTGCACCTAATGCGCGCTGAACGATAGCTTGGTTTGTACACCAATAAAAAAGGTTAATGAGTAAGATACCGGAGAATAATGTATGCCATGGGATAGCGGCACCTTCTGATACACCTGCTGCTTGCATTCTCTCTGGGGCTTCGGAAACAACGATATTGAAGCCTTCTACCATGCTGCCATCACCGAGTTGAGTAAGCGCAAGGATTGGAACCAAGAAACCACCAAACAACAAGCCAACGCCGTTTACAGTATCAGAAACCGCTACCGCTTTAAGTCCACCAAACACGGCGTATAGACCACCCATAATGCCAAGGCTAATCACCATGATCCACATAGCGGAATTCTCAGAAACACCAAGTACTTCAGAAACATTGAAAAGCTTACCGAGTGTTATAGCACCAGCATAAAGCACGAAAGGTAGGAAACCGATAACTATGGCATAAATAAATATAAACGAAGCGACACTTCTCATGCGTTTGCCATATCTAGCTTCTAAAAATTGTGGGACGGTAGCAATACCACCTCGCAAAAACCTTGGAAGGAAAACAACAGCAAGTACAATCATCGTTACAGCAGCAACGGTTTCCCATGCCATAACGCTCGCACCTTTTGCAAAGGCGTTACCGTTAAGTCCTGTTAATTGTTCTGCAGAAATATTGGTAAGAAAAAGCGAACCTGCAATAACAAACCAAGGTAGACTTCGACCCGCTAAAAAGTAACCAGTTGTTTCGTTTAAATTTTCTTCTTTAGTAACTTTGTATGATATCAAGGCTACTAACAGTGTAAATATAATAAATGAGCCGATGGCAATCATAATATTATTCTCCATTTATTAAGCACTTTTTTATCCTGTTATAGGTGCTTTTGTTAGGGTAATTAAGGTAGGGTTGATGTTCTAGTGATTAAATTTAAACTTGTTACCTCTTATCATTATTCATTGATAATAATGAGATACATCACGTTATTGGCATTTTAATAATGGCTTTCAATCACTGTGCGTCTAGTATTGGCCAGAACAATCAATATGTAGATGTAGTTAACGAACTGATTCATGTATAAAACGAAACTATGAAGAATAATCCTTTAGTAATTCGAAAAAGTGTGAGCTGTACAGGTATTACGATACGTTCATATTGGGATGTCAATGCTGACAAAGCCTATCAGAATGTTTGGCCAAGAGATCGTAAACTTCCCTATGCGGACAATACGTTGGTTGTGGTCTACACAGAAAGTGGGCAAGGTGTCATAAATGTAAAAAACGCAGACAGCATTCACATACGAGGTAATAGCTTAATTTTTCTCGACCCACAGTCAATATCAAGCTATGGCTGTACTGGTTTAGCATGGAAGTTATATTGGATTGAGATATTTATTGAAGAAGAAGCAAGAAAGCATATTCCTTTTAATAGTATTATTAATATTGAAAATAGAGTGCATTACGAATTGCAGTTAGAAGAATTAAAAAAACAATTAAATTATAATGAAACTTACCACAATGCTTACGCTGCGGCGATATTCACTAAGGTTTTCTATGAGTGGTTAGTTAATGCAAATTTCAAAGATAAGACTCCACAACAAAAGGTGATTGATACTGTGGTGGATGAGATGTATCACCGTATTTCTGAAAACTGGACTGTGAAGGAAATGGCTACTTTTGTCGGTTGTAGTGAACAGCATATGCGCAAACTTTTTACTAAACAAACAGGCAAGTCACCAAAAGAGTATTACATGACAATTAAGCTTGAGATTGCACATACCTTACTAAAAAAAGGGACGCACAATATTACTCAACTTGCCTATGAGCTCGCTTTCACCGA
Source organism: Vibrio algarum (assembly GCF_028204155.1). Classification (NCBI taxonomy): domain Bacteria; kingdom Pseudomonadati; phylum Pseudomonadota; class Gammaproteobacteria; order Vibrionales; family Vibrionaceae; genus Vibrio; species Vibrio algarum. The sequence continues at coordinate 1,521,380 of NZ_JAQLOI010000003.1, forward strand.
TGCGTTTCATCTAAGTAAAGCCTTCAAAAAAATTTGGTATTTCTCCCTCAGAGGTCATTCCACATCAAACGAATGTTGCTACCAACTTGTTAGAATAAAAAATGCACTCATTAGAGTGCATTTTCAGTATCACATATGTCATTGAGTGAAATTAATCTCTTAATTCTCTCCTCAATATTTTTCCTACGTTTGTTTTAGGCAATTCATCCCTATACTCTATGACCTTAGGTATTTTGTAACCAGTCAGGTGTTGGCGGCAATGTTTCTTTATGTCATCAGTTGTTACAGAGCCATGGGTGACAACAACAAGTTTGACTCTTTCACCTGTGATCTCATCAGCTATGCCAATCGCGGCGGCTTCAATAATTTTAGGATGCAATGTTGCAACTTCTTCAATTTCAGTTGGGAAAACATTAAAGCCAGAAACAAGAATCATATCTTTTTTTCTATCTTCTATATAAAAGAACCCTTGATCATCCATACGGCCGATATCGCCAGATTTTATCCATCCACCTTCCCTAAGGGCTTCTTTAGATTCAAGTTCTTGTTGCCAATAACCCTTCATAACCTGATCGCCTCGAATTTCAATTTCACCGATCTGTCCAGCAGGGAGTGAATGACCTTGTTCATCGACAATTCTCAGCTCCGTACTTGGTAAAGGTACGCCTATTGACGGAACAAAGGCCTGTTGAGTATGAATACCGCCGGCAACAACAGGGGAACATTCTGTTAATCCATAGCCTTCAACTACTGGCATCCCTGTTATTCGTTGCCATTCATCAGCTACATGCTTTTGGGTCGCCATTCCTCCAGCTATCGTAAAGTTAGCGTGACTGAAATCTAATGCTCGAAAGCCAGCATGATTGTTTAGCCCATTAAAAAGAGTGTTAAGACCGAACATCATGGTAAACGGATACTTTTTCAGATCATTAACAAATCCGTCAATATCTCTGGGGTTAGTAATCAGTAAGTTCGTACCGCCGAAATACATTATTAACATCATACTAACGGAATTTGCGAAAATATGATAAAGAGGCAATGGGGTAACAGCGTGTTCATTTTCGACCAGCGTGCGCGGTGAAAAATGAGCGTTAACCTGCAATACATTGGCGATGATATTGCGATGAGTAAGCATAGCTCCTTTAGCAAGGCCAGTCGTACCGCCAGTATATTGCAGATAAGCTAGGTCACTATTCTCTATCACTGGTGGGGTTAGAGTAAGAGTTTTACCTTGAGTTAATGCTCTTTTAAATGAAATAGCTCCGGGTAGATTATATTTAGGCACCATTTTTTTAACGTACTTAACAGCAAAGTTAACCAACGTACGTTTGTAGGGTGTAAGCTCGTCACCGATTCGAGTTAAAATTACGTGCTCTAAGCTAGTTTTACTGATTACTTTTTGTAAGTTGTTGCCGAAGTTCGTAACGGCAACAATAGCTTTAGCGCCTGAGTCTCGTAATTGGTGCTGTAGCTCTCTAGGAGTGTAGAGTGGATTTACATTTACTACGACTAAACCTGCTTTAAGAGCACCAAGGATAGCAATCGGGTACTGTAAAAGGTTTGGCATCATCAGTGCAATGCGATCACCTTTTTTCATTTTTAATGTTACTTGCAAATAAGCGGCAAAGGCCGTTGCTTTCTCATCTAGTTCTTTGTAGCTAAGAGAATGCCCCATATTAACAAAGGCGGCTTTATCCGCATACTTTGAAAAAGTTTCTTGGAACATTTCTGTAATATTCTGATATTTATCGGCATTAATAGACGCTGGCACGTCATTGGGATAGCTGTTAAGCCATACTTTTTGTTCTACGCACATTGTTTTTTTCTTCTAACGATAATTACTTCTATAGGGTAACTTATTCGCTTTTTAAACAATAGTGCAAACATTCTAACTGGTCGTTTATCGCGCATATTCTTCAGTATTTTTGACTTTAATCTAAGCTTAATAATGGGATTGTGACCTTAATACATGTTTGACTAGACTAAAGTGGTATGTTTTATTTGTTAATTCTAGGTTACAAATAACCCTACATTTACTAAGATTAATAGTGAAACACTATAAGAGGGTTGAATTATGGAATTAAAGAAAGACCCAAGATGCTATACCGATGTATGTGTGAATGGACTTTGGTATCACTATGATCACTGTGGTACGAAAGCTTATGTATTGCGAGGGGGAGCATCTCCGGAAGTTATGTTAGAAAGAGAACCCCAAACCGAAGACGAACTTGTCTTGATGTTAAAAAACTTAACGCCCAATTTTTAGACATTCCCTAATAAAAAACCGAGCAATGGCTCGGTTTTTTATTGTTAGTGCGCAGGCAAGTCTTAATCCGTCTGTACAGTTAATTTCACATTGCAAATAAACTTACTGATGTTGGTATCAATATCATTCACATGGTGGTGCCATGTGTATGATTGCCAAGCCACCAAGCGAAGTTTCCCGATACTTTTTATTCATGTCCTTGCCAGTTTGGTACATAGTGTCAATAACTTTATCTAATGAAATTAAACATTTACTATTTCTTTTTAGTGCCATTCTAGACGCATTTATTGCCTTAACTGCACCCATTGCGTTTCTTTCTATACAAGGAACCTGAACTAAACCACCAATGGGGTCACATGTCATGCCTAAAGAGTGTTCCATCGCAATTTCTGCGGCAATACAGATTTGCTCGTTGGTTCCACCACGAAGGGCAGTCAAACCGGCAGCAGCCATAGAAGAGGAAACACCTATTTCTCCCTGACATCCCACTTCTGCACCAGATATTGAAGCGTTCATTTTATATAACATACCGATAGCGCCAGATACCGCGAGAAAATCTTTGATCTGTTTTAGATCTAATTCTTTAATAAAAGTGTGATAATACATGAGAACTGCTGGAATAACGCCTGCAGCTCCATTGGTTGGCGATGTAACAACCTGTCCACCAGCTGCATTTTCCTCGCTAACAGCAAAAGCATAAACATTTATCCAGTCCATTATTTCCATCGGATCACTGTGTAAAGAAGAATTTGCTTCAAGATTCTTTAATAAAGCGGGTGCTCTACGAGTTACATTCAATCCTCCGTCTAGTATGCCTTCTGTTTCTAAACCACGATCAACACAGTTGGTCATAACTTGCCATATCTGCTCTGCTTTATTATCTATTTCCTTTTGGCTTCTATAGGCCAATTCGTTTTTGAGCATCAATCCGCCAAGGCAATGGCCAGTGTTTTCGGCTTGTTGCAAAAGCTCTTCAGCTGACTGAAACGGAAACTCAATTTCTATTTGATCGGCAGACTTGCCATTAGTTAATTCAGACTCGGTTGCAATAAAGCCACCGCCAACAGAATAGTAGGTTTCTTTCGCAATCAACTCGTTGTCCACATTGAATGCAGAAATAGACATTCCATTTTCATGAAGTGGGAGGTATTCAGAATGAAACACGATGTCACTTTCGAAATCGAATGCAACGACACAGTCACTAGAAAGTGACAGTTCATGGTTTGTTATGTCTGATTGAAGGCGTTGGTTGGCCTGTTCAATATTTATATTGTCGGGCTTATTGCCCATTAAGCCAATAAGTGATGCACGATCGGTATGGTGACCTTTGCCGGTTAATGAAAGTGATCCGTATAGGTCTATCTTAATTGACTCGACTTGGTGAAATAGAGACATAATCTGCTGTCTAAAATCGTAACCTGCAATCATAGGGCCGTTGGTGTGAGAACTAGAAGGGCCGACACCGATTTTATAGATATCAAAAATGGATAGCATGAATTTACTCTCGAAGTGAAACCAGTATTATTGCTGATTTATATTGATAATATGATGCTATAAAAAGCAAACGTTGATACTACAGTTTAGTCACTAAACAGTTCAAGTAACTTATGAATGGGTTGTGAAGAAGGATAACATACTATTAGATTAATCATTTTTAAACCTTGTTATAGTAGGGTTATGCAAGAAGTGCTTTCAGTGTTACCTCTTGTAATCTGATATTGATATAATTATAGGCAATTGCAACGAAAGTGGAGATTAAATGCGAGTAAGTAAGATATTGCAAGGTGAGTTAGCAACTGAATATAAAACGGTATCTGCAATGATGGAAATCTATTGCCAGAAAAATCATGGTATAAAAGGGGGCTTGTGTGATAGTTGTAGTGAGCTATTGATATATGCAGAAACAAAATTAGACCGTTGTCCCTACGGCCAAGAAAAACCAACTTGCAATAACTGTCCTATTCATTGTTATAAACCCGAACCAAAAGAAGATATGCGTTTGATCATGCGCTATTCAGGGCCAAGAATGCTCTTTAAACATCCGATTTTGGCTATTAGACACCTTCGTCACGAGAAACGAGAGGTGCCAAATCAACCTAAGAAGCAAGCATCTAACCGCCACAATCGAATGAAAGCTATGCGTGAGAAATCGTGAGGTTATTGACCCATTTAAGTTTTAGATAACGATGGAAACAGAGCGAGAACTTTACAACTTCTTCGCATATTAACATCGCATATACCCATGCAAACCCCCATTCTCCGATGAAAGCACCATATGTTGCTAATGGAATGCCTACCAACCACATAGCGATAAAGTCCATTCGTAGACAAAACAAGTTATCACCACCTGCCCGTAGTATTCCATTTATGATTATAAGGTTTAGCATTCGTAACCAAATACCGCAGCACAGTATGGATATAGCGGGCAAAGATAAATGATAAAATTGACTCGCGTCTAAATTGAGTAAAACTAATATCCACTCTCGGTTCATAAGTAGAGCGGCGCCAAGAAACAAACCAAATACCAAAACAAATTTCAGTAGTATTCTGGTTAGCTGTACCGCTTCTTCAAACTGATCTTTACCTAACGACTGACCAATAAGAACTGAACAAGCAACTGAAATACCGAAGAACGTTGCGTAACACAAGGATTCGAATGGACCTAACATACTAAACACAGCGAGCTCTGTTGTTCCCATATGGCCAAATATCATCTGATAAGTCAAAGTACCAACAGCCCAAAGTAAACCATTCGAAGCGTTTGGAAATGCGAGTTTTCGATATGATTTATGTAACTTTTTTGGACACGCTACTTGCTTAGCGGTGAACAACCAGTGACGCTTAATTCTCATGTATGAATACATTAATACTACTTGAAGTAGGCGCGAAATCGTTGTCGCCAATGCCGCACCAGCAACTCCCATAGGTGAAATGCCGAAGCCGCCTTTGATAAGCCAAAAATTGAGCGCAATGTTGATCAACACCGTTAATGCGCCAACATACAAAGGGGTGACAGCGTCTCCACTGGAACGCATACTTGATTCGAGAACGATCACAAAATGGGTCAGAATGAGTACGGGGAAACTGTACCAAAGATATTGAGAACCTAGCTCGATAACAGCGACATCAGCGGTCTGAGCTTGCATTATTAACCCAGAAAATAAGGTAATAAGCACAGTAACCGGAATAATAATCACAGAACCTACACGCATCGCATATAAGGTAACTGACTTAGCTGAGTTGCGATCTCCCTTTCCCCAGTATTGTGAAACTAAGACCCCATTAGACACGCTTAAACCTACCATTATCATAATGGCAACAAAATGCCATTTTGAGGCAATTCCCACAGATGCAGTTGCTTCTTTACCAAAATCACTAACCATGAGAACATCGGCAAGTGCAAGAATTGACACTAGTGCACTTTGTATCGCAACGGGTAAAGCGAGCTTAATAATCCTTTTAAATAGGTGTGGTTGACCTGATTGTGCAGGCATTAAGTATGTCATTTTTACTCCTCATTAATTGAGGGAAATATAGCCACCTAAGATGATAAATAACATGTACAAAGAAAGTAAAAACCTGTTCAAATCCGTCATTAGTGATTTTATACCTCCTTCGGTATGGCGAGACTTTGTGTACCTCTCTTCAGAGTGCAGAGAAAGGTTTCTAACGGTTTCGGATATTCCAGAGTTGATAACTCAACAGTTCTTTATGGCTGGACTAGCAGAATTACAAGGTGGCTATTTGGTTGAAAGAGACAGCGTTGATGTTCACACTTTGTTATTTACAGTAGAAGGGGAGGGTAAACTAACCACAGCAACGAGTGAGGTTATTTTGAAACAAAACTCACTTTGTGTGCTGCCTGCAAAAACGCCTTTTAGGTTTGAACTCAATAGACCTGATGGTAACTGGAAAATGGCTTGGGTATTATTATCTGATACGGTTAAATGGAAGCAAATAGCAACCTTGGGGCAATCGGTTGTTCCTTTTTCTGACTCGGAGGTAATTTGGGCTTTAATGACCTTACTACATAGTGAAATAGATGGAAGGCCTGCCTACCGTAAATTATTATGCAGCGAAATGTCTAGCTTACTAACTGGTGTTGAGGCAACACCATTAACATCTTCAGCAAGAGTACAAGCCCTTTTTAACGAAGTAGGAGCACAACTCCACCTTCGATGGACGGTTAAACAGATAGCTGAAAAGGCATTTTTAAGTGAAGAGCAGTTAAATCGAGTATGCAAAACACTTTACGCTAGCTCTCCTCAGAAAAAACTTATAGCATTAAGGATGCAAAAAGCAGCGGATCTTCTGCATAATAAAGAATGGTCAATTACGATGATCGCGCAGCGTCTTGGGTATAAAGACCCGTATAATTTTACCCACCGATTCAAAGCATTTTATGGTTGCTCCCCAAGAGATTACCGTAAGACAATTATTCAACAAAGAGAGTCATAATGGAGTCAGTTGCAATACTTGTAGATGTACAAAATATCTACTACACAACAAGAGATCGGTACAAGAGTCATTTTGACTATAATGCGTTCTGGAGAAAAGCAACTGCAAACAGGGAGGTTTTGGAAGCTAACGCCTATGCAATAGCCAGTAATAATCCCAAACAACGCCAGTTTCATCACATACTTAGAGGGATTGGTTTTAATGTGAAACTTAAGCCCTTTATACAAAGAATGGACGGTTCAGCGAAAGGAGATTGGGATGTTGGTATTACGCTAGATGCAATCGAACTTGCGATGCAGGCCGATGTGATTATTCTTCTTTCGGGAGATGGTGATTTTGATTTACTTGCTCAGCGTATTAGAAATAAGTACAAAAAAGAAATTGAAGTATACGGAGTTAAAGATCTAACGGCACAATCTTTAATAGAATCTGTAGATAGATTTATAGAAATCGATCACAATCTTTTAATTTATTGATTTAATAAAAAAGGAAGATCATTTAATGATCTTCCTCTTGATCTTGTTGTTGATCCTTATTCGCTTCTAAAGCTGCTCTGTCCGCTTTAGATATATATTTCTCTTTATTACTCGTATGCAGTTTTGCATTTTTCTTTTTCTGCTTTTTTATAAAAGTTTGATTAATTTTCTTTTTTCTATTCATAATAACTCCCGTTTAATTAATATACATTAAAACGATGAATGAGTTTTAATGTGTGAGAGTATAAGCTGCTTTGCTACAAGCGTCTACATCCAATCGACGTGGTGTTGAGAAGTGAAAGCCTTGGTACATACCAACATTTAAGTCCGCTATGCTGCGAAACTGCTCTTCAGTTTCTATCCCTTCTACCAAGGTTTGTGCATTGATCCTCGCACCTAAATCCAATGCTTCGCATAACCCTCTTTGTTTTCCTTGCGTGAAATCTACAAGTAAACTTTTATCTAATTTTAGTATGCTTGGTTTTACAAGGTTAACACGATCAATGTTTGAGGAATCTACACCGTAGTCGTCTATAGCGATAGCAAAACCAAGATGTTTTAAATGCTCAATAGACCGTAAAAGTCGGGATTCGTTGTACCCACTTAATTCAACTATTTCTATAACTATTTGGCTAGAGTGTAAATCCAATTCATCAAGGCGTTGCATAAGCAACTTGGTGTTACGATCGTTATTCAAAAAGTATTCATTAGAGCGAGGGATAGTGTTCAAAAATAGATTAGTGTGCCTTTTAGAGGAAATAGCAAAATTTCTAATATGAATTGCCCTGCTTAATCTTTCTACAAATATCTTACAGTCGAAACTATAATGAGAGCTTTTAAAAAACATATCGGCTCGAAGTTGTCGTCCATCTGAACAATTAATACGGAGCAATGCTTCGTACCCAATAATTTCCGAATTATTTTTGAGTATCGGTTGAAATACACTATGCAACAACATTCCATTGTATATGGCGTAATAATGACCGTTTCTATCTATTTTTATACGTGATTCCAATTCTCTGCGTTCAAAACACATAATAATATAACAATCTAAATTTAGTGATTATTGATTCTCAACTACAGAAATTATATTGTCAATATAATCAATTGCTCATTTTTGAGACAAAGTTTATTTGGAGTAAATTAAAAACAAAAGCATAACAAATATGCAAAATAAAAATCACAAACATACAAAATATAAATGCATGTATCTGTCTGGTAACACCTGTTTACGTGGTATCGATCACTTTATTCATGGCACTTATATATTAGCTTTAATGATTACTATAAGGTTTTAATCTAACTGGTATGTTGTCAACGCTAGAGAATTAAAACCAACAAGATATCAGGAACGCTTATGAGAATATTTTGCCTAGCGTCTTTCGCTATGACTTGCTCTGTTTTTGCAAATGAAGACACTTCCTCACTACCGAGTTTAGACTTGGAATCGTTGATGGCTGCAGACGTTCAAGCGAACGCGGCTATGAAACGATTACAATCAACAGCTGAAACAGCCGCATCAATCTATGTCTTGTCTAATGACGAGATCATTAAATCTGGAGTAAATTCAATACCTCAAGCTCTAACACTGGTTCCAGGCCTTCAAGTTAGAAAAATAGACAATAATGTTTGGGCTATAACGGCAAGAGCGCCCGCTGGAAGATATTCTAGTAAGTTGTTGGTCATGATAGACGGACAAAGTATCCATAACCCAAGCTTTGCTGGTGTAGATTGGGAAGGGATCAATGTCCCATTGTTTGATATAGATCGTATCGAAGTAATACGTGGTCAATCAGGACTATTGTGGGGTAGTAATGCGACAAACGGTGTTATTAATATCATTACAAAACACTCAGAGGACACTCGTACAACAAAACTCGAAGTTTCAGCAGGTTCGCAACTGAACCATCAAGTTACCGGTCGGTTTGGTTCTGATCTAGGAGAATATGGTGCTTATCGAGTATATGCCTCTAACCGAGATTCGGATCAATCGAGTAATTCATATAAGGGATTACCGAGCGACAGTGGAGAAACAACATCACTAGGTATGCGGTCCGATTTGATCTTTAACAATGACTTATCTCTTATTCTACAAGCCGACTACACTCAAGTTGATAATGGCCAAACGGTATCATTATCCGACTTAACGACGTTCGAGACATATAAATTAGAGAGTGCATCCACCAGAGACGATCTTAAAGTAATGACTCGTCTGGAGCACCGATTGGGTGATTATTCTACGCAAATGTTGCAAGCTTCTTATCTTCGTTTATCTGCAGATACTGCTTACCACAATGAAGAATTTGCTGTTTTAGATGTCGATTATCAGATGAATACGATATTTAACGATGTAAAAGTCGACTGGGGCCTGAATTACCGTAATACTCAAATAAATAGTGATGATACTGGTTACGTAATGATGACCGAAGATATCGACTCTATAACTCAGTATGGCGCCTTTGCCCAAGTTCAGTTTGATTTGATTCCAAGTGAATTGAACTTTTCACTTGGAAATCGTTCTGAGCACAACGACTTCACCGGTTGGGAACATCAACCTATTGCACGGTTGATGTGGAAACCGGCTCAAAAACACGTTTTTTGGTCTTCGTTGTCTCAAGGGATAAGAATTCCTTCGCTAATTGAGTTAAATGGTCAAACCGTTCTATCAGGAAAGAGGGTTGGAGATGAAATTACCACTGGTAATTCTTATATTGACGATTTATACCTCCCACTTTATCTAAATGGTAACAGTGATATTGAAGCAGAGAAAACCATCTCTGTAGAGTTTGGATACCGGTATTTAAGAAGAAAATGGAATCTCGATTTTACCGTTTTCAAATCACAGTCAAAAAATGCTTTAGCGTTAGAAACCGACGTTAGCCCACTAAGTATTGAAGAAATAGCGGCGCTAAACAATCCTTTAGCTATAGCAGCCACGTTACAAAGTACGCGAATAGATTATACTTTTGTGTCTAATGCAGAGTTAGAGAGCTACGGTTCAGAACTGGTTCTTGCTTGGCAACCAAATCAAGATTTCAAGGCAGAAATTGGTTATAATTTTACCTCTTATGAGTATCAACTCGAAGACGCTACGAGAACAGTCGTAGGGCAAACATCCGATTTATCACAACTGTTTTTAAAATCTAGCGTATCCCTTAACGATGACCACTTTTTGTTTGCTTTGTACCGGTTAGAAGATGGAGAAGCTTACAATACAGATGATTTTGGCGTGCTGGATTTAAGTTGGTCGTGGATAATACACCCTTCAGTTGCGTTCACGCTCACTGGGAATAATTTGCTAGAAAATGACCATATAGAATATAAGAATACCGATGAGGTATATACCGTACCAACATATATTGAATCTTCTATCGTCGCACGTGTGACCGCAAATTTTTAATAAAGGTGAATTTTTATCTCATTTAAGCGTTTGTATATAGCTCTTCTCTGCGTGACTATCATGTCGCCAGGTTTGTCGTATGCGAATGAAAGAGAATTTGCTGTAAAAGCCGGTTTTATCTTTAATTTTGCGCGTTACAGTGAGGGCAGTTGGTTTAATCCAAACCGCTCTGACCGATACACCATTTGTAGTTTTAATCCTCAATTTGTTTTAACGGCATCTAAGACACTCAAGAATCAAAAGGTCAAAAACCGTCCAGTGGAAGTGCACTTGGTATCAGTCAAAGGTATACCAAATGAGATATGTAACAGTTTCTATTTGACCAGTATAAACGACAGTCTTATCGGCAAGGTGGTCGATAATCCTAAACTCTCGAATACCATGCTTATTGGTGAAAACAAGAAATTTATTCAATCAGGTGGGCATATAAATCTATTTATAACCGGCGGAAAAGTGCGCTTTGAAGTTGATGCAAACGCATTGGCGTCTTCGGGAATAAAAATGAGCTCTAAAGTGCTTAGGCTTGGTCGAGTGGTAGAGGGGGCAGTGAACAATGAAAAAGTTAATCCCTCAATTTAGTTCTATCCAAGTTAAAGTCGTTGCATTGTTTATGCTTGTTGCATTATTCGCCGTTCTTAGTACTGCAATTACTATCATAAACTATGAAAAAAATAACGCTAAAGAAAAAGAATTACATAGAATAGATTCTATAGCTCAAATTTTAGCCCCTACAATTACGGCTACTGTTGTGTTTCGAGATGAAGTTAACGCGAACGAGTTGCTGTTACCATTAATGTCAGATAATACGATCATCGATGCTAGCGTATATACCAGCAAAGGAGAGCTATTTGTCAGTATCGAGTCATCTCATCTAGATTATACTCAGCCTATCAGTGCTTTTTTAACTGTCGATAAGATACTCGTTCACGATAATACTTATTTTGGCAAGCTCGTTATTAGGGTGAATGATCTATCAATAGAGAAACATATAGAAGTTTATTCACTCTTTATCGCGTTTATAGCAGTTATCACATTAGCCACGAGTTTAGTACTGGCGATTATTTTTAGCCGGTATATCACTAAACCAATTTTAAACCTAGGGCAAATTGCGACAAGCGTTACGGAAACGAATAACTATGCTCTCCGTGCTAAATCTACTACCCATGATGAAATTGGCCAATTGACTGATTGCTTTAATTTAATGTTAGAAAACATAGAGTTAAGAGATGGCAACCTTGAGTCAAAGGTTAGGCAGCGCACGGTAGAATTAGAAGTTGTAAACAATAAGCTTAAACGACATGCTTATACAGATAGTTTATCTGATTTGCCGAATAGACGTTTCTTAAATGAAGAGCTTAAAAGATACGTTTCATTCTATGAGGAAGGACAAATAGTAGGCTTCTCAATACTATTTTTAGATTTAGACGGCTTTAAAGAAGTCAATGATACGATGGGACACGATCATGGCGACGAGTTATTAATTGCGGTCTCAAAAAGACTAAGATCTGCGGTTAGGGCTACGGATCTCGTTGCTCGTTTAGGAGGCGATGAATTTACTATTCTGCTTGGTGATGTCATTGATAAAGGTTTAACAACGGGTGTTGCTAAAAACATACACAAAGAACTAAGTGATCCATTCTTAATCAATGGTGAAGAAGTATTAGTTACGGTTAGTATCGGTATTGCAATATTTCCCGATAACGGCAGCAATGTAGAAACCATTCTTAAGTGTGCTGATTTAGCAATGTATGAAGCGAAAAGTGAAGGGCGCAACTGCTACCAATACTTTAACAATATGATGATGCATCGACTTGTTGAAAAAAGGAAAATAGTGAGCGATCTTAAAGTCGCATTGAGAGAAAACCAGTTCGAACTCTATTTTCAACCTATTATCGATCTCGCGACAAGAAACATTGCTAAGGTAGAAGTATTGATCCGATGGAATCACCCAACCAAAGGGCTTGTATTTCCAAATGATTTTATAACTATTGCAGAGGAGTTTGGAATCATAAATGAGATAGGAGAGTGGGTGCTAAGAAACGCCTCTTTTCATATACCTATATTAAGAACAATTTATGAGCAGGATATACAAATAAGCGTTAATGTATCTCCGGCGCAGTTTAAAGGTGACTTTAAATGGATGGATACTTGGCTACAAGAATGTAAACGGCATCAATTGCAAGTAAGTTTAATCTCGTTTGAAATTACTGAAAACCTACTAATGACTAGTGATGACATAGTAAAAAATAGACTTAAGCAGCTTAAAAATGTCGGTATTGATATCGCAATAGACGACTTTGGTGTTGGGTATTCATCACTTTCGTATCTGCAACAGATTGAAATTGATATTATAAAAATCGATCGCTCATTTGTACAAAACCTAACAGAAGACATGAACAGTCAGGCGTTGTGTAAAGCTATTATACATATGGCAAATGAACTCGGTATCAAAGTTGTCGCGGAAGGGATAGAGACTAAACAACAATTAGATTTGTTAGCTTGTTACGGTTGCCATTTTGGACAAGGTTATTATTTTTCCAAACCTGTTCCTATCAGCGTATTGAGAGACAGAACAATGAATTCTGTAAGCGTTTAATATTTTTCGGAGTGAGATGTTGATTACAACATCTAAGTATTCGGATTTAGAGATTTGTACTCTACATTAAAGCTCTAACAATGATTTACTGCTGCCACTCTAAAATCGCATAGAGCTGAATATATTTTCTGACTAGTTGTTGGTCTACTGAGCGCAATAACGGGTGCCCAAATCGAAGATAACACGGCCGAATATGGAATCGAGTGTCTAGCTCATGAATCAGCTTTGAATCACTTTTATATAGAGATATCCCTTGTTCGGCGTAAGCAGTAAAGTCGTCAGGCAATTCCCCCATCCACCAATCAAGTAGCTCTCGGCTTTTTTGACTACGAGAAATCCAATGATCACCTAACAATACGAGCAGATCGCTTGGCTGTATAGCAAAGCCATATTCTGCTTGCCATTCTGTTATGTCAGTAAGCAACTTCTCTTTGCAGGTTGTACTAGCACTTGTTAAGTGATGAGTAATAACCCAAACCGTACCTTCGCTTGAGGCTATTCTGAAGTGATGAGGATGATCAGGGGATCTTGTTGTATCCATTGGTTCAAATTGATTGACGAGGTTAAATGAATCCAATGTACTTGCCAGCCGTCTCGCAAATGCTCTGCCTAAATGGTGCTCGCTCATACCTCGGTTGTGTACCGTTGGGTAGTGGCTTTCACATAGTTTCAGGCAGTCTTTTTGAAAATCATGGATAGCCCGAATGACGAGATCTCGTTGCAATTGTTTTCCCCTAGATTTACATTGAGTAATAAATTAGAACCACATTACAATATAATACGTAGACTAATACTATTCAACAGAACAACTTAATCAAAGTAACTTGATTTTTAACATAAAAATGTGAGCTTATGAGCGAAATATCCTTTACCCAGAAACAGAGACAAGAGATCATCGACGCACTACAGCGCTATTTTGAAGATGAACTAGAATTCGATTTAGGTCAGTTTGATGCGGATTTTTTACTTGATTTCATCACAAAAAAAATAGGCCCTGCCTTTTATAATCAGGGTATAAGGGATGCACAACAAGTCTTAGACCTAAAACTCGCGGATATCAATGACGAGCTTTACCAAATTGAGAAAGATGACATGGTTTAATTGTTAACTATCTAATTTCTATTTAATTTTTATCGCAATCTATTTGTTCAAATAAACTGAACTTACTCATCAAATTTCGTTGCTATTTTCTTGATCCTTTTCAGTAAATAATGTGTTTACGAGAATTATTCGTATTTACAATTTACTGGTGAGAAATAAGGCATGTCTTCTGAAGTTAAAAACTATAACCTGTTAGCTAGATTGCTCCATTGGGGCTCAGCTTTGATTATATTTGGTATGTTTGCCGTTGGGTTATGGATGGTTGATCTGAATTACTACAGCAGTTGGTATCAGACTGCTCCTCATTGGCATAAATCAATTGGCGTTTTACTCGCGTTGATAACGATTATTCGCATCATTTGGAAGCTTGTTTCTGCTGCTCCCAAAATAGAAGGGTCTGCCCTTGAAAAAATGAGCGCACACGCTGTTCACCGGTTGCTATATGTACTTATGTTTGTCTTGTTTATATCGGGATACTTAATTTCTACTTCAGATGGTAGAGGGGTAGAAGTATTTGATTGGTTTACGGTTGTCGGCTTGGGGGAATGGTTTCCTAATCAATCTGATATCTCGGGAATAGTACATTACTACAGTGCAATCATACTTATTGGTTTTGCCGTTTTACATGCGGCAGCCGCAATTAAACATCACATTGTTGATAAAGACAATACGCTACGAAAAATGATAGGAGCATCAAAATGAAGAACATACTGATTAAAACGGGACTAGCATTAGCAGTAGCAATGCCTTTTACAGCTAACGCTGCCGACTACACCATCGACACAAAAGGTGCTCACGCATCGATTAACTTTAAAGTTAGTCACTTAGGTTACAGCTTTATTAAGGGACGATTTAATACATTTGATGGTGACTTTTCTTATGATCCTAATAATGTAACGGCATCAAAAATAATGGTTAATGTAGATACCACAAGCCTGGATTCAAATCATGCAGAACGAGATAAGCACCTACGTAGTGCCGATTTCATTAATGCTGGTAAGTTTTCGGACGCTAAATTTGTCAGCTCTTCAGTGACCGATGAAGGGAATGGTAAGTTGTCAGTGAACGGTGACTTAACCTTACATGGAAAAACAAGTCCGATAGTTATTTCTGCCGAGTTTATCGGGGAGGGTTCAGACCCTTGGGGGGGCTATCGCGCAGGTTTTGTAGGAACAACAACGTTACAGCTTAGTGACTTCGGGATAAAAGCGATGGGTATGGCGCAGACAGTAGATATGGAGCTCATTGTTGAAGGTATTAAAAAATAGATAAAGTTAGGCCAAGCGGTAGTCGCTTGGCCTTTTACAATTATGCTGTTTCTAATACTTGAGTATCATTAACAATATTCATTTTCTCGCCGTATATGGTGCGCAATTCAGTCATGACTTCTAGTCGAGATACTACACCGACAAGTGCTCCATCTTGAAGTACTGGTAGAGTCTGTGGTTTATTTATCTTCATGCTTTTTGCTCTTTCTTCTAATGAAAGAGATGCAAACTGAGTAGCGATTCCCATTCCTGTTGTTGGATAAAGCTGCTCTTTGTCGATACACAAGAACTCAACTAAGTTAACTAAAGATTCATCTTCGTTTACGGCTACAACATCTCTAGACATTAGGTCTACGACTTTCTGACCCTTTGAAGGTAAGTAATCTTGACACCATAAGTCTACCATTGCGTCATGAACAGAGAAAAACCCAACTAATTTACCTTGAACATTGACGACAGGCGCACCTTGAAGTTTTCTGTCTGTAAGTGCATCTATAGCTAGCTCAGTTGGCATGTCTGCTTGTACGGCATAAAAGTCTTTATTCATGATATCGATAGCAGTTAGATTAGTTTTCATAGCAAGTTCCTTAAGTGACGGTGTTAGTTCTGTTGTTTTAATTGATAAAGATTGTGCGGATTGTAGTTCTGGACGTACATAGATAGACCAGTTTGAAAGTCCAACTAGTACTGCGCCTCCCACAATGTTTCCGAGGGTGACAGGTATTAGGTTTGCGGTAATAAAGTTAACGAAAGTGAGGTCTGAATATTGACTCGCTTCAGCTCCAACTTGTATCCAAAATGACTGTGGAGCGATCGTTTGAATCAAAATACCGAGAGGTACCATAAACATATTGGCAACACAGTGTTCAAAGCCACTACTAACAAACATCGCAACAGGTAGCATGACCATGAATGCTTTACCTACAGCGCTTTGAGTACTAAAAGTAAGCCAAATAGCGAGACAGACTAATAGGTTACACAAGACACCAAGTGCAAAAGCTTCTACTGGTGAATGGTGCAATTTATGCTGTGCGATATTAAGCGCATTTAGTCCCCATTGACCGCTGTCCATCTGGTATAGACCGGCTGCGACAACAAGCATTAATAGCAATATTGCGCCAATAAAGTTACCCACATAAACTTTGCCCCAGATAAGAACCATACGTTTGAAACTAATTTGGCGATTAGCCCAAGCAATACTGGACAAAACCGAACTAGTAAATAGCTCGCCCCCCATCAACACGATAAGAATCAGCCCCATACTAAACGCAAGACCACCAGCGAAACGACTAAGTCCCCAACCTGTAGAATGACTACCAGTCGTTACAGTGATATAAAACAAAAAAGCTAAGCCGATAAACATGCCAGCCATAATAGCTAAGCTTATTGTCATGCTTGTTGTTTTCGTGGTTTTGCTTACCGCGAATTTTTCTGCTTGAGTCATCATCTCTTTTGGTGAGAAAAGTTGTTTGAGTTCGGATGATTCATTTGATGAAATCATTTATTCCTCCTTAAGTAGTTTTTCATGTGGCTCCCATTTTGTTTGTAAAATTTGTTACGTCGGTTGCAGGATGACGTTCTGATGGGTCTAGAATAAGGCTGAATTTATGTAGAGGTAAAATTGATAATTTTCATTAAGATAATCAAACAAATTGATATACAATAATTGCAAACGAAAAGCCCCTTACGACAAAGCCCCAAAAGAGGTCGATTTAATGCGTTACTCCTTAAAACAACTTGCTGTATTTGAAGCCGTTGCTCATACCGGTAGTGTCAGCCTGGCCGCAGACAAACTTTCCTTGACTCAATCGGCTACAAGCATGTCATTAGCACAGCTTGAAAAGATGCTTGGCAGGCCCTTGTTCGAAAGGCAGGGGAAACGTATGGCACTGACACACTGGGGGATGTGGCTTCGTCCAAAAGCCAAAAAGCTATTGCAGGATGCTCAACAGATAGAACTTGGTTTTGTCGAGCAGCATTTAATTAGCGGTGAGATCGGTCTATGCGCAAGCCAAACTCCAGCGGAGCACCTTGTCCCAGAGCTTATCAGTACTATTGATAACGACTTTCCTGAAATTAGAATTAATCTTGAAGTCAAAAGTACTGACGGTGTTATAGAAAGTGTTTTAAATTACAAAAATGATTTAGGCATAATAGAAGGACGTTGCGACGACACCAGAATTCATCAGGAAACTTGGTGTAGAGACCATTTGACAGTCGTTGTATCTGCACATCATCCATTTGCTAGAAGAGATACCGTAAGTCTAGCCCAGCTAGAGCAAGCGAAATGGGTCTTGCGCGAACTAGGTTCAGGTACCCGCAAAATTTTTGATAGCTCGATTCATCGTTTGATCGCTGATCTTGATGTTTGGCGTGAGTACGAGCACGTACCGGTTCTTCGGAGTATGGTCGCTAATGGCCCTTATCTAACGTGCTTACCTTATTTGGATGTTGAAAAACATATTGAGAGTGGAAGTTTGGTTGCCCTAAACGTTCCAGAACTAAAAATGGAAAGAACACTCTCTTTTATCTGGAGAGCTGATATGGCCGATAATCCATTGGCAACCTGTATTAAAAGAGAAGGGCTAAGAATGATGAAAGGAAAACCGAGCGTTTTCTAATAGAGTCAAAACAACCAAACAAAGTAACTCCTTGTGTTGAAGAATCGTTTGCGTCACATTTTTTATGTAATGTAATTATTTACATGAGTTTTTATGTGATGCGCATCAACATAATGAGTGTAGCAATTCACTATTATCCAGCTCTCATTGATAAATAACTATCTTAGTGGAGTTGGGTAATGAGTGTATTACTGGCGATAGCGATTACAACTGGTATTCTTTCTGGCGTTTGGGGGTGGTTATCAATTAGCTTAGGTTTAATCACTTGGGCTGGATTTTTAGGTTGTACTAGTTACTTCGCATCACCAAAAGACGGAATCAGTGGATTGGGAACAAGCCTCTTAACCAATATGACGGGTGTATTTTGGGCGATGGTCATTATACAAGCGTCCAATTTAGTTGCAATGGAAATCATAGGTTACGTTGTCACTGGTCTCGTTGCTTTCATGATGTGTATACAAGCAAAAAAAGCCTGGTTGAGTTATATTCCTGGTACATTCATTGGGTCTTGCGCAACATTTGCCGCTGATGGAAATTGGAAACTAGTTATTCCTTCTATTATCGTAGGCGCTATTTTTGGTTACCTAATGAAAGCATCAGGTATTATGCTGAAAGAAAGGCTTGATAAAAAAGAGCCTGGGTTCCATTCAATCGAGGGTGCAGAATCCGCACGTTAGTCGCTCATAATTGCGCTATCAGTTATTTTGATTAAAGCATGCAGCAAAACTTTGCATGCTTTTTACGTATTACCGTTAGCCATTATAATTACGCGTTTTAATGTCCACCTAATCAAAAGAGGTATGCATTCTGAACCCTTATGCTCACACTGAGAAACAATAGCCAAAGCCACATCAGGCTTGGCGTGTTTTTTAAGAACACGTGAAATGACCTTCTTGGCAGGGATAGGATGATCATGTGGTATTTTTAGCATGTCCTTAAAAAAAGTTCGAATCCGTTAGCGTATAAGTAATGCTCAATATCCTTGTCTGGTAACTCTGTCAGTCTATGTTTTTCTAAATCATTGCCTAATAATGAACGTACGGCAGTCGCATATTTTTTCCCTGCAGCGTCACCGTCCGTTACTACATGCCAGTCTATCTCGTACGCCTTTGCCACTTTTATAAGTGATTTTAATCCAGATTGAGCAAACTCAATTATTTGTACACCTTCTGCTGCTAAGTTATAACCACAAAGTTTTGCGAGTTCATTGAACAGCCAAACTTCTGTTTCTCCTTCCACAAGTAACCAGCACCGTGCAAATAACGCATTGGAACGATGAAACCTGATATGAAACCCAACTCGTCTCAACTCATCTTTACTTAGCAAGTTTGGTGACATAGATTTCGAGATAGTTTTGTCGGACTTTCTAATTAGGCGTCGAATCGAATGGAGAGGGATTGCTGCCAGCAGAGATGCACTGTTTGTGGTTAATACTTTTTGAGTTGGCACCAGTTGTAAAAGATTCCATGCTCGGCTCAGGTGTGTGGGATGAAGTCTACCTTCCGGATCCTCTATAACGAGTATAGGACGTGCACAACGCCGTAAGTTATTTGGTCCTTTCGCTTGTAAATAAGTGTTTAATAAAATAAGGATAAGCAGGCGGGTTTGAGAGTCGTTTGTTTCTTCTATTACCTGCATTAGGTTGTTACTACCGACTGAAGATGTTGCGAAAAGAAGACTTTCACGGGGTTTTCTAGGGTTTTGGTTTTTTTTACTCGTAAATGAAAAGTAATGCTCAACAAGATTTTCCATCGATTTTAAACTGCTTCGCATTTCCCCCTTGTTTACGTGACCAGGCATGGCGAGTAGTCTTCGACAGGTGTTTTCTATTCGCTTCTCTATACGTGAGTTTGTTGCATCATCATTGGAAGAATTAGCCTTGTTGTTGTCAAAGTAACGTGAATCTTGGATGCGGATGACAGGATGTAAGCTGGTGAGTTCTTCCGCCAGTTTTTTTGAATGATGCAAAGGCTTAATATTGCCTTCGTTGTCAAGAAAGCAATAGTTACTTGTGATTTTGTAAATGTCTCGTGTTGCGCTTACTCGATAAATGATTTTTTTGTTGCTAAATTCATCTTCTATCCAGACAGGCTTAAGCTTTCTATAACGCCCGGAACGATCTTCTCCAGAGAACGATGGGACAAAGGTGATGATGATTTGTAAATGCTGTGTTTGTGGGTGCGCTATGGCGTAGTCAACATGAAAGTCTTGCATTTCAAACTGATATAATTCTGAACGAGGTGGAAGAGCTACTGAGAGTGCATCGAGTAGGGAAGACTTTCCCCACGTGTTTTCACCGATAAGCGTTGTTAGCTCATCGAAAGTGAGTGAAAGCCGTCGAATACCTCTAAAACCGGAGATCTCTATACGTTCAATTTGCATAAGCTTGTCCCTCTTTTAAGTATAAGCTTATACGAGATTAGTAATATTTGCATAATAGTAACAAACATTTATGTACGTAAGAAATTGATCTTAAAGAAATTGGTTAAACCTAGTTGATTTTGATTTCGCTGTGTACCAATGTCTAACAGGTGACTTTTTAAGAATTCATTACATTGTCATAAAAGAAGGTTTACCATGTACAAGAATAAAAACAGAATAAAAAATTATGACTAAAAACAACAAACCAATTCGAATGATGTTGGCGCATATTAACGATACGCACTCTTACTTCGAACCACATTCACTTCAGCTCAATCTCAGTATAGATAATCAGGTGATTTCTCCATACGTGAGTAACGGTGGTTTTGCAAGAATAGCTACGCGCGTAAATCAGTTAAGAAATGAAGCGAGTGTATTAAATCGAGAATTCATGTTTTTTCATGCTGGAGACTGCTTCCAAGGAACGCTCTATTTTTCTTTGTTTAAAGGAAAAGCAAATGCGGATCTCTTAAACGCGTTGCAGATAGATGCAATGGCTCTTGGTAACCATGAATTGGATATGGGAAACCAACCTGTAGCGGAGTTTTTAGACAGAATAAATTTCCCGATTCTCGCTGGTAATTGGGATCTATCGAATGAGTCGAATGATAAGTCAAATAGGCTAAGTACAAAATCAAATTTATATCATTATAACCTAGAATCCAAAACCGCACGTTGGATCACTAAGGATGTCCAAGGCGAAAAAATCGCTATTTTTGGAGTATCAATGGATCAGATGGAAGAAATCGCAAATCCTGACTCTGATACACGATTCGTCAACACGTTTGAAACCGTGAAACATACAATTAAAGCCATCAAAAGCCGAGGTATTAACAAAATAATTTTATTGAGTCATCTTGGCTTCGATGTAGATATAGAATTGGCGAGAGAAGTCGAAGGGCTTGCATTAATTATTGGTGGACATTCACATACACTTCAAGGTGATTTTACCTCGTTAGGCTTGGCTGATAATGGAGACTATGGTGTTGTAATTAATCAAACTAGAATCGTTCAATCTGGACTGCATGCACAGGCGATAGGTCACTGTGAAATAGACTTTGATGCCGATGGAACAGTCAGTCGTTTCGTCGGTCGCAATGAGCTTCTTTTAGGACGCAGGTTATGTATAGATGCAAGTTTATCAGAAGTAAATACAGATTATCTGCACGAAAAAGCACAGGCTTTTTTAAAAGATCGTTCTGACGTTGTTATCTGCAAGAAAGATCCTTATGTTCAAAGTATATTGCAAGATAAATATATTCCTAAGGTAAGGGTACTTCAACAAACCATCATAGGGAATGTGTCTATGCCACTTCGGCACATTCGTGTGCCGGACGAGTTCGGTGGAAGCGATATTGTTCCATTGGTCGCAAAATCGTTTTATTACTCGATGTGTAACGCGGGACATGATGTTCAATTTGCAATACATAATGCAGGAGGGGTAAGAACATCCCTAAATCCAGGCGATATCTCTGTGGCAGATATTGCCGGAAAACTATTGCCTTTTGCCGTTCCAATTGGTGTTTACTATATCAAAGGTAAATACTTAACCCAGATATTGGAAGGGGCGATAAACAACGCGTTGAATAACGGTGTAACAGGAACAGGAAGTGGGAGTTACCCATACTGTTATAATCTTGATTTTAAATATGAATATTCAAATAATAAAGGAAATCGCATTACTGATTTACAGATCAAGTCTTCCGAAGGAATTTGGAAGAAAATCGAATGCGAGCAAATCTATTGTGGTACTTCATCTGCCTATACGATGAAGGGTAAAGAAGGGTATAGCGCAATATTAAATATGGAAGGTGTAGGAGTTGTGACCCAAGCATCTATGGCTGATTGCTTTATAGAATTACTTAATTCTCAACTAGATGCGTTAGAGAAACTTACACCCGAACTGAAAAATTGATCAATTAATAACCTGTGGCACTGGTTTTGCATTTCTAATGGTTAATTATAACTTTCAGAAGGTTATAGTTCAGTTTTATCATTAGTAAGTGGAGAGCCGTATATGTGGAATACCGACTTAATTGATACCGTAGTCATTCTAGGGTGGGTAGGAGCGTGGTCAACACTCGTCTACTTTGTCCCTCTTACTGGAATGTAAAAAAAGGAGCGTTTAGCTCCTTTTTTACGATCGCTATTTCTATCCGACGGCTTAAAATTACTGGTAAACCAAACCTGGGGTTGAACTGATGTGTGCGATTGATAAAATCGAATGGGATTTGCATCAGTTAAATTTATTATAAATCGTTTTTGTTGTCAGTTATAAAGTTTATTTATGTAAGTATTATGTTACGGCGCGATGGCGTTTCGAGTATGTGAGTAGCTGTATTCACGAATTAAAGCCATTATGCAGACGATATTCAATAATAGTGAATATAATCCCACTCCAATGTTAGTGGTTTGTTGCATTAGATTTTCTAATCCAAAAATGCAAATAATGTCATTTATATTTAACCTAAAAACAGCCTAAAATCTTTTATATAGAAACAGCAATCACAATAAATTTAGAGAGGCTATTATGACTCAAGTAATGCATGCGGACACAGTTATTGTTCCAACCTCTACGGAAAAGAAACCTTACGCGGTAAGTATCAAAGGATTGATTGCACACATTTTAGATATTCTTTTTGTTAGCAGTGAAGTGGATAAAACGTATTATTCAAGCGACCTTTCAAGTCACATGCAAAAAGATGTAGGTATGATTCGTTAAGCCTAATATCTCAATAGTTCTTAAAAACCTCAAGTACGTTTGTTATGTGCTTGGGGTTTTTTATTAGTTGTTTAAACAGCTAAACTTATGGTAAACGTTACCTAACACCGAGAACTCGGTACATAGCCATGGACAATAAACTAATCTTGATACGTGGTTTGCCAGGTTCAGGAAAAAGTACATTAGCAAGAAATTATGTTGATAATAAAATCAACCCTTTAATACATTTAGAAACAGACATGTATTTTTTAGATAAACAGGGTGTTTATCGCTTCGAAGCGAAACAACTTTCTAATGCTCACCGGTGGTGTCAATCTAAAACAAAAGAGGCACTGCTACTTGGGTCTTCAGTTGTTGTCTCCAATACGTTTGTGCAGCGCTGGGAAATGAAACCATACATACAAATGGCCAAACAACTAGAGGTTACGTTAGACGTGGTGGTTTGCCGTAAAAACTATGGAAGCATACATAACATACCGTTAGAAACGATAAATCGAATGAGAAAAAAGTGGCAGGAATAAGTTTAAAGGTAATAAGCATATAAAGCGCAGTGTATACGCCTTATATGCTCATGTACGGTAATGCTATTTCTTACGACAGAACTCTGCAATAACATACATAGATTGGCCGTTTGCTCTACCTGAAACCAGTCTAGGGTCATCGCCAAGGCTTATACCACGTATAACGGTGCCTTGTTTAATGACTTGATTGGTTCCTTTAACAGGAAGGTCTTTAGTTACCGTTACGTCGTCACCTTTTTTTAGTTCAACACCGTTAATGTCACGTGGTTTTTCATCGTCATCGTCCATACCGATTTCCGCCCACTTAGCAACATCTTCTTCTAGATACATCATATCAAGCAGGTCAGTAGCCCAAGCTTCCGATTCAGAAAGTTTTTTAAGTTGACGCCAGGCCGTTACTTGAACGGGGGGCACAGGACTCCACATGCTGTCGTTTAAACAACGCCAATGATTAACATCAACGGTTTCAGGATTTTCTATCTGTCCATTACAGGTTTCACAAATCATGATTGCGTGATCAACTGTGACTTGAGAATGCGGAGAAACGATGAATGGACTAAGTGCAGACTCTGCTCCACAAAGTTCACATTTAGATTCGCAACGTTCGAGCATTGTAGCTTCTGTAGACATTTTTAAATTACCGTAATAGTTAAATTTTAGCTGTATTATCCACGTTCTCAATTTTTATAAAAGTAATTATTTTTAGGTTTATAATTATCAAATATAAATCTCGGGATCTATTGACAACGTCATAGCCTACACATCGGTTTTTTAGCATTACTGTTAGACAGTGTATCCGCTTTTTGGCTTAAATCTGCAATTCTAGTGTTATGCGACGGGTGGGTGGAAAGTAACTCTGGAGGTTGATTACCTCCGGATGCTTTTGCCATATTTTTCCATAAATCTATACTTTGGTATGGATTGAATCCTGCCTTCGCCATGATCTCTAAACCTACAATATCGGCTTCTGATTCTTGTGTTCGTCCGTATGGCAATAAGACACCATACTGTACTCCTAATCCGAGTGCTGCCATGGCCACTCCCTGATATTCGCTATCATTTAATGTGGCGTTAGTAACTTGAAGTCCGACGTTAGCTAGCTGGGCTTGAGACATTCTTTCGTTGCTATGGTCGGCCAATACATGCGCGATTTCATGGCCAATAACCGTAGCAAGTTGATCCTGGTTCTCTGCTACCTTTAATAAACCTGTATACACGCCAATTTTTCCTCCGGGTAAAGCAAAGGCATTGACCTGCTCGCTATCAAAAACAACCACCTCCCAAGTGGTAAATCCTTCTTGTTTTTCTACGTAAGGCAATAGAGCATTGGTCACACACTGAACGTAATCTATCGTTTTATGATCAGTGCTGATTTTTTGTTCTTTTTTCATAGATTCAAATGACTCAGCCCCTAGACTATTCATCTGTTGGTCTGAAAACATGATAATTTGATGTCGACCAGTAGGGGATGAGCTACAGGCGATAAGCGATAATGTTAGGGTCGAAAGTAATGCTTTTTGTAGTCCATTCACGTATAACGTCCTAATACAACGACTAATTTATTGGAATAATAGCAGGTCTAGTTACTGCTGTTCAATTACCTATAAGGATCTTAAATGTCTATTTGGAAAAAAGCGATCTCACTAGATATTCTTAACGATAGTTCAAAAAACACATTAATCGAACACCTAAAAATAGAATATTCAGAAATAGGGGGCGATTCTATCTCTGCAGTAATGCCTGTTGCCCACTTTACTCATCAACCACTGGGTATGCTACATGGCGGTGCATCTGTCGTA
The DNA here is from genome assembly GCF_028204155.1 of Vibrio algarum. Lineage (NCBI taxonomy): Bacteria > Pseudomonadati > Pseudomonadota > Gammaproteobacteria > Vibrionales > Vibrionaceae > Vibrio > Vibrio algarum. The sequence goes on from NZ_JAQLOI010000003.1 coordinate 1,547,029, forward strand.
CTTGCAGAAACACTCGGCTCTGTTGCTGCTAATTTTAGTGTGAGCAATGAGTATTATTGTGTTGGACTAGATATAAACGCAAATCATATAAGAGCGATGCGTCATGGCGTGGTAACCGGTAAAGCTCAGCCTATACACATAGGAGCGACAACACAGGTTTGGCAAATCAATATCGTTGATGAAAGAGAGCGTTTGGTTTGTACTAGCAGGTTGACTATAGCTGTTATGAAACATAAGCGAGCCAACAATGTTAATTGAGTTCACAGCCGGAAAAATAATCGCGAACCAACATGAGGTTGTGGTCAGGTTAGTGGGTGATCAGATGGTTACAATGCAGGCACAGATTGATGCAATACAGCTCATTGGGAAAGGGGCAAATGTTGTGCTTGCTAATGCGGGGGAGTGCAAATGGTCTATTAAACTAGATAGTGAATCACAACTGTTAGCGTTGTCGCAAGTTGTTGGTATTGCGGTGGAATAGATTAACGATACTTGTTCTCTATGATAAAATGAGGAAATTAACTATGTTAACAAACAGCATCTTCAGTAAGTGAGATTTCCTCTTTATGAGTAGCCCAAGACTAAGAACACAGTTTGAATCTCTATTTGAACATTTCAAAGGTCAAGATAGTGACATTCAACTAGATGAAATCATCTCTATTCTATTTTGTACTCGGCGAAATGCTCGAATTGTTTTGAATAAAATGGCTGACCAAGGATGGATAGAATGGCACCCCGCAGCGGGACGTGGCAATTTATCTACAATTATTTTCAAAAGAAATCAGCAAGATGTCAGCGAAAGTTTAGCTAAGAAATATCTGGATGAGGGGCGAATAGAACAAGCATTTTCTGTTTTAAAAAAAGATGCAGGAAAATTAACAAAGGTAATCGAAGATTATTTAGGGGTAACCCATGATGAAGGTTTGCAGTACGTAAGGCTGCCATACTACCGTCAATTATCAATGCTTAACCCGACTAAGCCTCACAGACGCTCCGAGCAAAATATTATTCGTCAAATTTTTAGTGGCTTAACTAAATTAGATGAAAATGATCAACTTCAGCCGGATCTTGCTCATACTTGGGAATCAAATGATGGTAAGAATTGGCGGTTCTATTTAAGGCCAGGAGTACGTTTCCACAACGGTGATTTGTTGCAGGTAAATCATATAGTTGACTCTATTACCATTCTGTCTGGCAATTGCTCCTTCGATAAGAAGTTCTCAACAAGTAATAGTGGCCCACATACACTGTTCGGCCATATATTTGCAGTCAGTTCACCTGAAGCTTGGGTTATCGATATAGCCTTATCTGTTACAGATTGGCATTTACCCTTACTACTCGCAGAGTCTAACGCAAAAATAATGCCTCCAACTGAGTGGATCTCTAGTAAATTTGACTTAATCCCGATAGGTACTGGTCCCTATAAAGTGAAATTGAACAATGAAAAGCGCTTGGTCTTGGAAGCGTTCGATAATTATTTTGGTTACCGACCGTTAGTGGATGTTGTGGAAGTATGGGTTATAGATCAAGCCTATTCAAGTATGGTCTTTCCTAGCTTAAGTAACCCTATAAAAGGAAAATCATCGGACGTTGACGGAGTTAAGCTTGATCCTGGTTGCACTTTTTTGCTTTTGAATCGAAAAAATGGTTTGGCGAAAGATGAGCACTGGGCGAATTATTTTTGTTCAACCTTAAGCTCATTTAATTTGTATCGATTGCTGCCTGAAGAGACAATAATTGACCTTGGCTTACTACCTGCCTACGGTTTAAAACCGGGATGGCAGCATTCTAGATTGGGAACGGATAAGTGCACACCTCCATCGATAGAACGAGTGACCGTCGCTTATCATGCTCAGCATCCTGTTTTTCCAGCGCTAGCCAAAACAATAGCTAAATTACTGGCAAAAGATAAACTTATCGTTGAATTTAAAAAATATCAACATTATCTAGAAGACTTAACGGATGTTGATATTTGGCTTAAACCGATGGGAATAGGAACAGATAGAGATGATGCGTTAGCAGGTTGGCTTATGAATTATAGCAACGTTAATGAGATGAGTAATAGTTCGGATTTTGTTCAGTGGTGTGGACTTGTCGAAGGATGGAGACGCGATAAAAATACTCAATTTCCTGCGAGAAAACTTGGTAAGGCCCTCGTAGAGTCTAAGCAGATAATCCCGCTATTTCATTGTTGGTTAGGCGTAAACAAAGAACACTGCGGAACACTTCAGAACGCGACTTGCAATGCGCTTGGTTGGTTCGATTTTAGCGGGGTATGGGTAAAGCCCAAAAACACGCGTTAAAAAGCCAGTAATCGTTACTGGCTTAAAAAATATATTCAGTCTTTGTCTTTGTTTTCTGCAAGAAACTCTTTAATAAATCGTCTAATTTCTCTTGCGGCGGAAGTATCCATATCCTCACACATTGAGACGAATTTGTCTCGTTGCTCACCGTTAATTCGTATAATTAATTGGCTATCTTTCTTATTGGACTCTTTTTTATTTTTTGAAGTCACAATGTTACCTTAAATCTGTATATACAACGCATAGGACTTTACTGGCTTACAACGACTTTAGTCAATGGTTTTAGCTAATATATGCTATTTATATTGAATAAATGATTACAAACTAGGCATTTTGGGCAGTAATACCTAGCAACTTTTTAAGCATTAGGAACCGCAATAAAATAGTCGGTTACACTATTTTTATATTGGTGCTTTTTTGAAGCACCAATATTCTTGAACCTTAGAACTAGGCTATTTCTCAAATACTTCGATAAAATCACGTTTTAGTATCGGATCACGTCGTGCCTTTTTTGTCTGCTTAACCATATCTTTAACGCAGTTATAAAGGACCTGATCGAGTAGTTGAGTCCGATAGTCTTCTTGTTCTTGCTCGTTCATATCTTTTGGTAAGTCAAGCGTTTTGAATTCTTCCATAAAGTTAATACCAGCAAATGCTTGGCTTACCGAAATTAATGCATGAAACTGTTCAAAGTTGTCTAATACATTTTGTGCGCTTGCTGGCATGCTGTTCCAAGCTTCTCTAACGGCTTCTTCCGATACTTCATGTATGGAAACGACCATATTTAGCATTTCTTCAGGAACCTGATCAAACTCGATCACTTTTCTAAGTTCTGCGGATACGGTACTAAGATCGATAAGAGTTTCATCTGAGCTTTGTTCTTCGGTAGAAATATTAGTTTCTGTAGACATAATGGATTCAGTATTAAGGGATTATTAACACATGCTAAAAAGAACACCATGAAAGTCAACCATTACCGTCAAAACACACCAATAAAGTGGGGAATAGGAAGGTAATTAGTCACACTGTCACCTTATTTGTTCGCTTATTAATCAAAAAAAGCCACCTAAGTGGTGGCTCATATTTTTGTACAAACAAATAGAACGTTGTTGCAGCGAATTAAATAACGCTTACGTCTTCTGCTTGTGGGCCCTTCTGCCCATCTGTTACGACAAACGACACATGTTGGCCATCTTCAAGGTTTCTTCGACCAGTACCACTGATAGCTGAAAAATGAACGAATACATCTTTGCCACCATTTTCTGGTGTGATGAATCCAAATCCCTTATCTTGGTTGAACCATTTTACTATGCCGTTGACTTTTTCACTCATAATTAAACTCTACGTAGATATCGGTTTGATGCAAACAATCAGTTAAATGCGATCCTTTGGGATTGCTGTTAACCGTTTTTGGCGATTAACACTAGTGAGTTATCCATTCGACTAGTTGTTAACTGTCTGATGTAAAAGCACATCAGAAATTTAACCGTACATTAACCCTTTTTAGTGTTCCAGTTAAAGTATGATGAATATATGTAAGTTGTGATCTGTATTCTTTTTAATCGTTTGACTGTTGTAAAACGTAACTATTTCAAGCCATTATACAGTTCTGAAAATTGTTCGTAACGCGCCTTGTTTAGTCCTCGATCGCTGTACCCTACGCGAGATTGTGAACGATAGTGGATAAGTTTGTTTTTTTCGTCAAAATAAAGTTCAACGTCATCATGAAACTTCATCGTTTCAGTTGTAAAAATAACGTGCAGATAATCTTCTCGTTCCAACTCAACACTGTTACTAGGTAACTGAGCAAAAACGCGTTTTACATTTTTCTTCGCGTCATCAATACTGTTAAATGTAAATGGGGCCACTTTTTTATCTTCAACATCTGTTTGGCTCGATACGGCATTCGGTGAAGATGGCATAGGGGATAGTTGCCCATCTGCTACACCTATGTAAGATGGCGTTACGTTGTTTTTATAAAACATAAATGCGACTAAAACGACGATCAAAACGAGAGCTATTTTATATATCATTAAATGGACCTTTAGATTATGGGTAATCTCAGATTTATATGAGCCTTGAGGAGTTTAGTTTTAACAGATGAAAGCATTAAAATCGATTATATTTTTATCCTTTCTATGCTTTGGCTTTGTGAGTAACGGCTGGTCAAATGCATTGCAGCGTAATTTGGAACATACATTTGCAGCTTCTGTAGTATTGACTGATAGCGATGCATTTACGTTCGGTATCAGCGATTTTAATCCTAATAATGTTTTTAATTTCGAGAATGATGATCTAGGAGATGCTCGGTCTATAGATTTACGTCAAAGGCTTAGCGTTTTGACGGTTCCGTTTAGTCAGGATTGGTCGAATAAAGAAGACACTTTTCATAGTGTTGATTTTAAGGTGTCGATGCTGAAAGTAGAGCAAGATATCGATTTCTCGGTGATTGAACCGACCGCTAATTCACACACATTCGAAGAAAATGTCTATGGCGGTTATGTCGGTTATAAATATCATGAACAATTGACTGAAAACTGGTTTGTAAAATACGGGATTGGTAGTCATCTACTTTATTATACAAACTCATTTGATTATAACGATGAGCTGTCTAGAGCATACAGAACTAGCTTGGACGGTGTTGCGTATAACACGAGTGCATGGGCGTTTTTAGTCGAACCTTCTATTAAGGTTGGCTACAAAAAAGACGTCGATTGGGGAAACTGGCAAATCACCTCGCGATTAAACTATTTTACTGGCACTGGTTGGGGGCAAGCGAATAATGGTGATATTGGTGAGCCTGAAAATACGCGTTGGATAAATCAAGTAGAGGCATACTACGACGTGATTGAATGGGAAGGTATGATTCAATCGGTTTTTGCTAGTTTTAAACGTGTTGATTTACATGGTGACTCAACAGAACCTTTAGGTACAAGCTATTACTATGAACTAACAGGAGGTTGGTTAATTACACCTCCATTTGCAACAACACTTATTGACAACGTAGGTATAGGTCTAAGCTTAAATTACGGTAGTGCACTTAAAGGCGGTAGCATCGTTTTGTACTTTAACCAAGATTAAAAGTCTTAAACTGACACCTTATTTCGGCCACTTTTCTTGGCCCGATACAAGGCTTCGTCGGCGGCTTTTAATACATGCTGAGTATTTCTACTTTCAGAACTATCTGCTACACCTATACTGATAGTAACCCTAACGCTATTAGAACGCTCCGAGTGACCGCGTTTTTTCTCGCCTGTCTTATCATTTTTTGGTCTATCACTGCGGTTACGCAAAATAATGTCGTATTCGGCAATCTTTTCTCTAAGTTCTTCTAGATAATCTATTGCTTGGTCTTGATATTTATTCTTGAATAAAATGGTGAATTCTTCCCCGCCGTACCTATATACCTTAGCGTTGCCATTCGTTTCGTTTAACAATGAGGCTACGAGTTTAAGTACGTCATCACCAGTATCGTGTCCATAAGTGTCATTAAACTTCTTGAAATGGTCTACATCTAGCATGGCTAACGTATATTTTTTACCAAGATGTTTTAGCTCTGTATCCAAGGCTCTACGACCTGGAATGTTGGTAAGTTGATCAACATAAGCCAGTTCGTGGCTAGTAGTAATTACGCCAACAGCTAGCAATATGCCACCTAGAGAAAACAAAATGCTTGATATAAAGGGGTATTGAAAGAAGACAAATGTAAACGTTGATATACAAAGGCTAGAATATACCGCCACATCAATAGGACGATTATTTCTTAGTATCAATATGGCAAAAAGAAAAACTAAAAGGAGGCTATAAAGAATAATGATAAAGGGTAGTAGTGAAACCTCTGGAATGATAAACAGGATATTTTGCCAAGTGTCATTGATTCCGTTGTTATTAACATATTCAACCGTTATAGCTCCCCAACCAAACAATATGGCGACAATACTAACGTAAAGCACACTCGACATTGTAAAAAAACGCTTTTCTGGGAAAAGGTAAACGCTAATGCAAGCAGTAGGAAATGTGAAGGCTAATAACAGAAACTCGATTTTTGTTGTACCAGTCGACAAAGAACTTTGAAGTCGAGTTTGAATAACCCAATAGGCAACAGCCATTGCGACAGCAACCATACCCATGCGACCTTGATTGAAGCTTTGGCACAGTAATATACATATGGCAAATAAGAAGTATGGCATTTGACTGGCTAATGTAATGTTTGCCTGCACCAATAACGTTATATTATTCAACCCAATGAAGATAATAACGGTTAAAATCAGCGGGAGTATGAGTCTAAATAAGTTGGAATGAATAAACGACATGCTATTTAAGGTTGCTACAATCAGAAAGTGTGTTCTTAAAGGCGATAGCATACTGTTTATTTGAAAAATTCAAAGTGTTTTATCTAAATATTGCAAGCTATACTGAATGATATCAGCACGGAATGACGTTTTAGTACCAGCCTCTATGCCGTTACCTTGAGGTTCGTAAACTATAGTGCTAATTTAAATAAGTATTCTCTTAAATTAGAGGCTTGGAGTAAAAACATGCAAATAAGTGTTGATGTGCATAACTATATGGAGACGTTAGTAGGAGCAATCCTTGCAAGCGACGAGTATACAAGTAAGTATGATAACGAACAGTTAGCGGATTTGGCTTGCCTGGCTTTAAATCAACTGAGGCCGGTTTATATTCGCCATGATATCGACTTTTTATCGCGTCTTGCGGAAGAGCGACTACTCGTATTTAGACAACAAACAGAAGTGGCTATTGAAGCTGCTGAAAGTCTTATTAAAGATGATCGTCGTGCTGTTCGAGAAGATGAAGACATATCAGAATATTCTCTCGATATGACTGAAGAAGAAAACGATAACCGAGAGTTAGAATGGTTTGAAAAACCAATCTTAACGAAAAAATAAAAACAAAACGCTAGAGCTAAATTTATGTAGGAGTAGGTGTGGGATTTTTTCTAAGTTGTTTGGTTCGAATAGCAAAGGTGCTGTGACCAAGCAAGTTGAACCAGTAGAATATGAAGGTTTTTTAATTTACCAAGAGGCCAAAGCTGAATCGGGCCAATATAGAGTCGCAGGGCGCATCACTAAAGAGGCAGGCGGAGAGATTAAAGAGCATACTTTTATACGCTCAGATGTCGTTGGATCCGAGCAAGATGCAAACGATCTAATGCTAAATAAGGCTAAGATGTTTATAGATCAGATGCGTGGTGAAATTTTCTGATCCGCGATTTAGTGATAGGTTTAATGTTTTACTTAATCGATACAGGTTTTACCTGATTGATATAGATAAACAACTTGATTTCTATCATTTTTGAAAGAGTCGTTAGCGTATATGCTGATGGCTCTTTTTGTTAATTGCTCAATTTAGTTTATAAAATGACCCATCGTTCATTTTTAGCCGACAATACACCCTGTTTTGGGTGTTTTTTCTACAAATGAGGTCGGAGTAGTCATTAAGAAATGTATTTTTGTTAAAAAATACATTAAGTTTCAGACATCGTTAAAAAAACACTTTATTAATTGTGCCAATAGTAGGGAATAACTATGCAAATTGGTGTACCTAGAGAAATACTCGCGGGTGAAACTCGCGTTGCAGCAACACCTAAAACGGTAGAGCAGCTTATCAAACTGGGGTTTGACGTCTCAGTTGAATCAGAAGCCGGCGTTTTGGCTAGCTTTGATAATGCAGCATTTGAATTAGCAGGAGCGACGGTCACTACTAGTGAAGAGATTTGGAACGCAGATCTAATCCTAAAGGTGAATGCTCCTTCAGATAACGAAATTGAAATGCTCAAAGAAGGCGCAAGCCTTATTAGCTTTATTTGGCCAGCGCAGAACGCTGAGTTAATGGAAAAGCTATCAAGTAAAAATATCAACGTTATGGCCATGGATGCGGTACCGCGTATTTCTCGTGCACAAGCGTTAGATGCACTTAGCTCAATGGCGAACATTGCGGGATACAGAGCGGTTGTAGAAGCTGCTCATGAATTTGGCCGTTTCTTCACGGGTCAAATTACGGCTGCTGGTAAAGTACCACCAGCGAAAGTTCTTGTCGCTGGTGCTGGTGTTGCTGGATTAGCAGCTATCGGTGCAGCAGGTAGCTTAGGCGCGATTGTAAGAGCGTTCGATGTTCGCCCAGAAGTAAAAGAGCAAGTACAGTCTATGGGTGCTGAATTCCTAGAAGTCGATTTCGAGGAAGATACAGGCGCTGGAGATGGCTACGCTAAAGAGATGTCGGAAGAGTTTAACAAGAAAGCGGAAGAACTTTATGCCGCTCAAGCTAAAGATGTCGATATCATTGTTACAACCGCGTTGATACCTGGACGCCCAGCTCCAAAGCTTATCACCAAAGAGATGGTGGATAGCATGAAAGCGGGCAGTGTTATTGTTGACCTTGCTGCGGCTAATGGCGGAAACTGCGAATACACTGTCGCGGATAAAGTTGTGACTACGGCTAACGGCGTAAAAATCGTTGGTTATACCGACATGGTTGGACGTTTGCCAACTCAATCTTCTCAGCTTTATGGCACAAACTTAGTTAACTTAATTAAGCTTTTATGTAAAGAGAAAGACGGTAACATCGATATTGACTTTGAAGATGTTGTACTTCGAGGTGTTACTGTTGTTAAAGAAGGTGAAGTTACGTGGCCAGCACCACCAATTCAAGTTTCTGCTCAACCACAGGCCAAAGTGGAAGAAGTTGCAAAACCTGAACCCAAAGTCGAAGAACCTGCGTCGCCAGTTAAGAAGATCGCTGGTATTGCTGTAGCTGTTGGTGCATTCGCATGGGTAGCTAGCGTTGCACCTGCTGAATTTTTAGCTCATTTTACCGTTTTCGTTTTGGCTTGTGTTGTTGGTTATTATGTAGTCTGGAATGTATCCCATGCACTACATACTCCTTTAATGTCGGTAACGAATGCAATTTCAGGGATTATCGTAGTAGGAGCGCTACTACAAATTGGACAAGGAAATACGGTCGTATCTGTGCTTTCCTTTATTGCCGTATTGATAGCAAGCATAAATATATTTGGTGGCTTTACCGTGACCAGACGCATGCTTGAAATGTTTCGTAAAGACTAAGGAGTAACAAATGTCTGCAGGATTAGTACAGGCCGCTTACATTGTTGCCGCGGTTCTCTTTATTATGAGTTTGGCGGGTCTTTCTAAGCAAGAGACCGCACGCGCTGGTAACTATTACGGCATTACTGGTATGACGATCGCACTGATCGCCACTATTTTTTCACCGGATTCCTCTGGTTTAGCGTGGATTATTGTTGCCATGGTTATTGGTGGCGGTATTGGTATCCATTACGCTAAAAAAGTGGAAATGACAGAGATGCCAGAGCTGGTAGCGATACTGCACAGCTTTGTTGGTCTAGCCGCTGTTTTGGTTGGTTATAACAGCTATTTAGATCATGGGATTATTCTTGATCAAGCACTGCTAAATATACATTTAGTGGAAGTTTTCTTGGGTGTGTTCATTGGGGGAGTAACATTTACGGGCTCTATCGTTGCGTTTTGTAAGCTTCGCGGGATTATTTCGTCTTCACCGTTAAGCATTCCACATAAGCATAAATGGAACCTTGCCGCGATTATTGCTTCTTTGTTCTTAATGATGATCTTTGTAAACGCTGAAGGTAGCATGTTTGCCTTGATGGTTATGACATTGATTGCTTTTGCATTTGGATATCACCTAGTTGCTTCAATTGGTGGTGCCGATATGCCAGTGGTTGTATCAATGCTTAACTCGTATTCAGGTTGGGCAGCAGCAGCGGCTGGATTCATGTTAGCGAATGACTTATTGATCGTAACGGGTGCATTAGTTGGTTCTTCCGGTGCTATTCTTTCTTACATTATGTGTAAGGCGATGAACCGTTCGTTTATATCGGTAATAGCAGGTGGTTTCGGTCAAGAAGTGGTTATTTCTAGTGATACTGATTACGGCGAGCATAGAGAAACAAACGCTGAAGATGTAGCCGAAATGCTTAAAAACTCTAAGTCTGTCATTATCACTCCGGGATATGGTATGGCTGTAGCTCAAGCACAGTATCCAGTTCACGAAATTACAGAAAAATTACGTGCACAAGGCGTTGAAGTTAGGTTTGGTATCCACCCAGTTGCTGGAAGGTTACCGGGTCACATGAACGTATTACTGGCTGAAGCTAAAGTTCCTTACGATATTGTTTTAGAGATGGATGAGCTAAACGATGATTTTGCTCAAACTGACACCGTATTAGTAATTGGTGCGAACGATACAGTTAACCCTGCTGCTTTGGAAGATCCGAACAGCCCTATCGCAGGAATGCCAGTTTTAGAAGTTTGGCATGCTCAAAATGTTATTGTATTTAAGCGTTCGATGAATACTGGGTACGCAGGCGTACAGAACCCACTTTTCTTTAAAGAAAATACTCAGATGCTATTTGGTGATGCAAAAGAAAGTGTCGATGCTATTTCAAAAGCACTGTAATACAGCCTGTTAATTCTAGGCGTAGATCTAAAGCCAATCCAATCGGATTGGCTTTTTTACGTCTGTAGTCAAAAATTAACTAAACTTGGCTATCTTCTTGAGAAGAATGTAATTTTAGCCAATAATAATATATATTATTTACCTTCCTAACTAATTACGGCTAAACGAATTGTATTTTCGCAATATTACCTATTTCATCTTGATAATACTTATGCCATTTAAGGTAGTTGCGACGACGTTGCCAGAAAGAATTTCTCATTTCACAGAAATGTTCGATTATTCAAAAGCTATCAATAGCTATGATGTCAGGGTGCTACAAACCGATTTCCCTACTAAGTTATTGTCGCCCGAATACATGTTGCCTCAAACAGCCAATTACCCCTTAAAAGACATACAGCAAGTTTATAAACTGTCGAAAAGTTGCACAGGAAAGCTTCCATTAAGCCCGTTGGTTACCGAGCCCCTTGTCTTTGTGAGAGCTTTATGTCGTGGAACACCACTAACAACGAAATGGTTTGCTCGCTCAGGTTTAATACATCCAGGTGGCGGTACATATGCGCAAAGATATGCTGCAGAATTACCAGAAAATTTCGCATTATTGCAGTCATATATGCATATTAAAGAAAGGCCGTTAGCTGGCGAAACGGAGTTGTTAGGCCGCTTGCAGCGAATGAAAAATGATGCGATTTCTGCCTTGATTTCTGGCGAAAGGATGTTTGTTGAAAACGAAGAGATGTGGCTAAAAAAAGGGAACAGCTACTATATTTTCCCTAGGGATGTTTGGCAACAAAACGCGCTCGACTCTGAGTTAAAGTTCTCGTACGTAGTTAAAGATGTATACTGTTTCGTAAGGCGAGGGAACCTATGCTGGGAATTAGAGGATCATTCTGATCTTCTACTTAAAAGCATGATAATTTTAGTCATTGTAAATATTGCACTGGTCATTGGTTGGGCGGTATATCGTTGGAACATGCGACGTGAGGAAATGAAGAGTCGTATGTTAGTGCTGCAAATATTAACTCATGAACTAAGGACACCAATCGCGAGTTTGTCGCTTACCGTTGAAGGATTTAGGCGAGAATTTGAGCAGCTACCAGAAACAGTATATGAAGAGTTCAGGAGACTTTGCGAAGACACTAGACGATTAAGGCAATTAGCAGAAGCAAGTAAGGATTATCTTCAATCGGAACACCAAACTCTGGCATCAGAATGGATTCCTTCGGTTGAAGAATGGCTACACTATAGATATGAAGAAAGTACTAAACCAGTTAACATCATTATTTCTAAAGATACCGCAGCAAAGGTTAATGTATACTGGCTTGGCACATGTTTAGATAATTTAGTGAACAATGCGATAAAATATGGCGCAGAGCCGATACAACTGAAAGTCGACGTAAACCTAAATTCGATTGTATTTTTGGTAATAGACCAAGGCGGCTTGACGAGAAAAGATTGGAAAAACGTTAAGAAACCTTTTGTTAGCAAGGCTGGATTAGGCCTTGGCTTAACGATTGTTGAATCGATGGTTGGCAGAATGGGCGGAACTATGACACTCGTTGGTCCACCTACCACATTTAAATTGGAGATACCCTGTGAAACAGACACTGCTACTCGTTGAAGATGATAAAAATTTGGCGGATGGATTATTGGTAAGTTTAGAGCAAGCAGGCTACGAATGTTTACATGCTGAAACTATAGTGGAAGTTACACCACTTTGGGAAAAAGCCGATCTTGTTATATTAGATAGGCAGTTACCCGATGGTGACACTGTTGATCATTTAGCTTCATGGATAAACATAAAAAAAGTGCCAGTGATATTACTTACTGCATTAGTCACGATTAAAGATAAAGTTTCTGGGTTAGATGCTGGTGCGAACGATTACCTTACCAAGCCATTTGCTGAAGCCGAGTTATTTGCACGTATTAGAGCTCAACTACGTAAACCTGGTTCTGAAGGTGATGAAGATGATGACCAAAGTAAAGTAATCACGGCTAATCTGGTTATAGATAAAGCAACGAGGGAAGTATTCTGTGACGAACAGTCGATAACATTGACTCGAACAGAGTTTGATTTATTACTTTTCTTGGCAAGTAACTTAGGACGAGTTTTTACCAGAGACGAATTACTTGATCATGTGTGGGGCTATAATCATTTTCCAACTACACGGACAGTCGATACCCATGTTCTGCAACTTCGTCAAAAAATACCAGGGTTAGAAATCGAAACCCTTCGTGGTGTCGGTTACAAGATGAAAGTGTAAACACAATGAGAATTTTAACGACCACATTATTATTATCTAGTTTTTGTAGTTTTGCTGGCACTTGGTTTGAAGAAAGCTCTCCTTTAAATCAAGCCCACGAAAAGCTACTAGATAATGATTTAAAAGGAAGTTTTGATTCAATAATTCAAGTGTGGCAATCTGAGCCGACACAGTATGTGGAAACTCATCTAAACGAGCTATTACGAAAAACGTTAGAAAACGATTGTGGTAAAAGCATCGCTACTGAACCAGTCGCACCTTGGATACATAGTATTATAGTGAAACGCCAATCGGTTCAGAGTCCAGGAAGAACTGTTTCAAGAGCAATCGTAGAGGTTTCATCAAAAAGCGAGATAAAGAACATCCGTTTAACGCGCTGGCCTGACAGCGTAATATCAAAAGAATCTAGTTTTGAAATAGTTGAGAGTGATGCTCGAAATACTTATCGAATAAGTTACGAACTCAACCAACGCCTACCGAGTGGGTTGTATAGATTAGAAGTAAACAACGCAAATAATCAACCATGGCAACAATGGGTCGTAATGGGTGAGTCTCCGAATAAAGAAGTTGTTAGGTGGGAAGCGACAGATAGCTGGGCGGTTGATAGAGTTGCTGCCCTAAATCCGTACTGCACATTACCAATGTTGACTGTTTCTGTATACGATTACGTTAAAGATGAGTATGTTCGGGTATGGAATCAAGATTATGAAGGTAATTACCCAACACAACTTCCTATTAATGAATTAAAACCAGATCGATATGTCATTGCCGTTGGTTTGACGCACCATCGCTGGCAAGGGCCAGTAATTATTGAAGATCAACAGGTTATTAGCAAAACTTACGATATTTCCTCCGAATAATACTAAAGTACATAATCAAATGGCCGATATTGGATTAATGGATTAATTCTGGGCGACGAAAATGACAAAATTACGATTATCTATAGCAATTGTATTCACCTTAACTTCTTCTTATTCAACTGCGGCAAGCTATTCTGTTGATGCTCGTGGTGATGCTATGGGCGGAGTAGGTGTGGTTTCAGCAAGTTATTTGACTGCACCGTTTTACAACCCAGCTATGGGAGCCATCTATAGAAGAAATGACGACGCTGGCATGCTTTTACCAGGTATAGGTATCGCGTATAACGATCAAAATAAGTTAGTGGACAATATAGATAAAATGGCTGACCTTTTAGAAGGGATAGATGTAAACGACTCTTCAAGCTATACGCAAGAAAACATAGATGAACTAGACGCTGTAATGAACGATATGGAAGGGGATAATGCTCGAGTAGAGTTAGGTGCAGTTGCTGCATTTGGAATACCTAACCCATATATATCTACGACCATTTTTGGCAAAGCATATGCAGAATCGTTTGTTGCTGCAGATATCTCCGCATCAGACGATACATTGGATAAAGCGACTGAAAGCAAAGTCAATGCGGTATCTATTGCTTTCTTAGAAGCCGGCGCATCACTTGCTAAATATCAAACAGTATTTGGTCAGCATATGTCATTTGGTGTAACGCCCAAAATCCAAAGAATTAATACTTATATCTATTCTGCTTCAGTGGACAACTACGATATAAAAGACGTATTTGAAAACAGTACATCCGAAAGTACGTTTAACTTTGACATAGGCGCATTGTGGTTTTACGGCCCATTTAGAGTAGGCGTCGCTGGTACGAATTTAATTTCACGTGATATTGAGACACAAGTCATCACAACATCGTCCGGTTCTTCATCGACATATACTTATCAATTACGCCCACAGTATACGATTGGAGCAGGCTTTGTTGCTGACTATTTCTCATTAAGTGCTGATTATGATGTGACTGAAGATAAGCGATTTGATCAATTTGATGACAATACCCAATGGCTACGAGTGGGTATGGAAATTGATATAATGAGACAACTCCAATTACGAGCGGGTTACAAATTAAATCTCGCTTACGAAGATAACGATGGGACGATAACTGGCGGTATTGGATTGTCACCTTTAGGTTTATTCGAAATCGACTTAGCCGTTAGCTATACTAACGAAGATTCTATGGGTGCATACGCGAACTTCCTTGCGACTTACTAAAAAAAACTATAGTCACGCCCCTTAGCATTAAGGGGTTTTTTATGTTTGACGATATACCAACACTAACGCACCAAGAGCAACAAGAAGCAGTTGAAAAAATACAAGAACTTATGCAACAGGGCATCAGTACCGCTGAAGCAATCAAAATAGTTGCACAGCAAATCAGAAAAGAAAAAGCCGAGTAGGATATTAATTACAAGATTAAATCATTTTAAACTTCAGTCAACATTACGCACTATAACTAAGTATAACTCCACAAATAGACTACAAAACTTGACTGTCTACACCTCTAATTCAAACATAAACTAATGCCGTCATGAGCTATTTACGCAAGTTTAAGAAATAAAAAACATAATAACCTATAAAAACAATCAGTTAGAGCTGAATATCTATTCAGGTTTACTTGCTATGTCGCCGTGGGAAAGTGATCTTGCAAATACGTGTAATAACATTACACAGCGCAAATCAAGACCAAGATAAATAACTGTGGTGGGTTTTGGGCGATTTAGTGTGTAAGCACTTGCTATGAGCGTAGGGAATACCATTGCGCAGATTGTGCAATCATCACGTTAATATTCGCGCATAATTGCACGAACAATACTTCAGATTTTACGTAGAGAACGATGTGATGAGATATGACGAAATGTTTATTACTGCAGGTAGTCCTTTAGTGTGCTTAAATTGAATAACTCTTGTATAAAACTCAGCGAGTTTATTTAGCTAACTTGAAGACGTAATTGGTGTTTGCTATAGATATTTAATTGTTTGATTTGATGACGATGAAAAAAGTGAAAAGGAAGGAAAAGTTAGCAGTTGGTGATTTCGATACATGTAGAATCTACAGAGAAAGGTTATCAGCGCTAGTAAATACGTAGTTCGGTATTTGTCTCTATTCTATACACGCTCACGATGTGCGTATTATGTGTGATGTTATGTTGAGTGGTTTGCTGAAAGCCTAAGCGTAGAAAAGAGTGGGCGAGGGACTTGGACAATCCAGACTTTTGTCTGTGATGGCTAGGAAAGAGAATCGCTTTTCAAGTGAAAGCCCGTAACATAACATGCATAATTCGTCACTTCGATATGGTCATGACATTTCATTATATAATCTGTATGGTATATTAACGATTGTTGTAGCCCCCTTATAACATGTCCTACCATGCTTAAAGGGGACCACAATTATCAACTACATGTTGATATTAGGTTTATGATTGCTGATATTACGTTTATAAATGCTGTTAATAATTCAACCATATTACCTCCTTATTATTTGATAAGATTAGAAAATTCACCCTCAGTTTTCCGTCTCGATTACTGAGGGTTTTTAATGATATTAACAAGTTTGTTAGTCTCAATATTGTGCTCTCCTCTGTCTCATTTAACACTTCTTTGTTTATGTCGATGTGATTATTACCCATCACTTAAGCACATAAGTTTTTCAATTATTTAGGTATCACCCCCTTAGTTTACCTTCCTGACTTTGTTTGTAATCCCCAAAAAAGATTATTTTAATAAGTATTGATTTTTAATGTTTCTCTAAGGAGTGGCTGAAATTAAATAATTAGGCTTTAAAAGAAGGAAGCGTCTTTCATCTTAGCTAGTATACGGTGGATTTTGATAGTCTCAACTTTTCCGATATATGGGGATTGAATGGTGAGTTTGTACCTACTGAAGGGTTGTGCACACTCGATTTTCACTGCTATATGCTCGCATGTAGAGTGAAAATGAGTAGATAAGCGTAGCGCGTCAGTTTCGTAATAACTTCTATTATCTATAGCGTGGTTTTATTCGTAGTCTACCGTTGGATACTCAAAAGCCTATTTTTAACATGGAGGGGCCCCGTTTCGTCGGGGAGGAACCATTTCTAAAAATAGGCTTATAGTTATCTTGGTATATAGTCTATTTGGAGTTGGGGTTCCTGTTACACCCCAACTAACTGCGGAATTCCGCAGTATCCACAACAACACATTACTTTCTAAGCTCTCGCTAGCTCTTGGTATTTTTTAAGAAATAGGTCTTTATGAGATTCTTCTTCAAAGTTGATATTTCCATTTTCATACAGTTCCATCATTTCTTTAGCGTGTGCTATTTCTCTTTCTTTTCCATTTTGGTAGGGAAGCCCTGTGGAATTTGCAAGATCTTCAATAAATTGTTCTGCATTATCAACGTGATTAAATATTGTTAATACCAACTCTGTTTCAGGAAGGTGTTTTATATAATAACTCGCTAATCTTAGAAACTCTCCTGTTTCTAATTTCGACATCGCTGCTTTTTCACCTAAACAAATTTCTCTTTCAGATAATTTAAGAATTTTTGCGATTTGAGGAACTCTACCAGCCTTGGGTTCGTTAATTCCTCGCTCCCATTTACTAATTGTCTGAACGGTTACACCTAATCTTTCAGCCAAATCATCCTGTTTGATGTTTAGCTCTATACGTCGCTCTTTTAGGACTTCACTAATACTCATGTTTGTGTTTTCCATCTTAAATAACCACCTTTGTTTAAGTTTACACCCACTTTTGTGTTGATTTTTATTTGAACATACTTTAGGTTAAGTGGAAATACACTTTAGTATCATTTAATTTTCTTGACAGGGTTTTCATTTGTTCTTTATTGATCAACTTTTCATTCAACAAGATTATCCTGAAGGGGGCTTCCTCTTGTGGGTACTCATGTTATTGAAAGGCTAGATATGGAAACAGGCGAACAACTTCCTCCATCAGTAAACCAAAAACGCCTGGAGGGCTCATACAGTACAAAACTAACAATTCGTTGTAATGGTAATCGGGTTCGTATTGAAGGTAATCCTTCTCGTTGGCAGAGAATGGACAACCTTTTTGGCCTCAAGACAATTGATGAATGTGTAGATATCTATAACCATGTTTTAGCACATTACGATTTACCGCCATTCACCAAAAATACGCGCTTGTCGCATAGACAAACACCAGACGGAAAATCATCTTCTTTAGTCGGAGATGGTGCTGAAATAACTTCGATAGATTGGACTCGAAACCATAAAGTAGGCAAGGGAGAGAGCCTTCGTTTATTCGTGGTATGTCTTCAATGCATATTGGACGAGGCCGGACTCCTAAACTTTATCCAAATGGAATGACTTGTAACTGGGGTGAAGCTTCAACTTGGAACATGACAAAACTCTACTGCAAGCAATACGAGCTTAAAGAACATTTAAAAAAAGACAAACGAAGAAAAAATAACGTTACAGAACATCAACTTATCTACATAGAAAAACTTATCGATTATTGCGAAGAGCATGGAGTAGTTCGTGAAGAACATAGCTTACGACAATCGCTTTTAAAACGTCACAATTTGCAATTCTACGGTTTAGTCTCGGAGCAAGATTTTTACGCACACTTAAAGAGTATTGAGAACGCCATGAACACATTACAAGCTAGCCATGACGAACACGAAAGCATAGCGCATCAGCTACTTAGAGCAGGCGCTGTAGAAACATTGAGACAGGCAAATACAACCATGAATTACTTCACAATATGGCAAAACGGCACTGATTTAAGACTCGTATTAAAAGAACGTCAATTCTATCAGCATAAAGCACGCTTAAGGCAAATAGGAATTGATATCTCTAGTCGCTTCGATGTTAGCCGTATGTGCCCAACATTAAGGCGATCAGAAGTTATTGAGGTAAAACCCTTAGCTATCCCTGATTGGTATCAACTTCCAGTTGTTGCTGAATCTAATATCTTACCATTTAGAGCTTGCGCATAAGCTACGTAAAAAAGGATCATTCCATGTTAAAAATTGAAATCTTTCCAGAAGATACAACTATCCAAACACGAACCATTCAAGGTAAAGAAGGAAAAGCACCGAGAACTATTTATGAGCAAACAGCTTACGCATACTTAGGCGGTAAGTTTCCTGTCCAGATGAAGTTATCGCTCGATGAAGGACAGTCAGCTTATACCGCTGGTATTTACACCGTCCATAGCAATAGTTTTATTGTGAATAACTACGGTGGTCTAGAGTTAAAACGTTTTGGGATGACAATTGAACCATTGGAGCTAGATGTATGATTAAGGTTTATATCGACAGAGTAAATGAAGAATCGATTCATTTAGCATTCCCAAGCTTAGGAGAATATTACACCTGTAAAGGAGAATTTGATGTTATTCCTGCGATCAAAGATTTTATAGGCGAAGATGTAGCTTATGAATTGATAGAAGGTTATCCATAATTCACGTAGCACCACGCCACTTACATCACATTAAAGTACGCATTATGTGTGATGTTATGTTGAGTGGTTTGCTGAAAGCCTAAGTGCCGAAAAGAGTGGGCGAGCGACTTGGACAATCCAGACGCCCGTCTGTGATGCCTAGGATAGAGAATCTCTTTTCAAGCGAGAGCCCGTAACATAACGTGCATAATGCGTTACTTCGATAGTTCTTCTGGGTTAACAAGTTTCATTTCACCAGTGCAATTATTAAGTTTATAAAGTTTTTTTTCGATTTCTCTAAATTCATAGCACTGCTTCTCTTCATGTAGCTTACCGTCCCACTTCATAGCAAAAAATACCAGCGGAAAGAACATGAACATGGCCACAAGCGGCAGGCTGTTTCCAATAGCAGCCAATCCTTTACTATCAGATATTTTTTCTACAGATTTAGCGATGGCCTCTGCTTTGTTTTTGTTATCCATTGTATTGCCTTAAATTGCATAATATTAGCTTGATTTTATCTGCTATATGCCTGCATGTAGAGAGAAAATGAGCAGACAAGCGTAGCGCGTCAGCTACGTTCACAGACTCTAAGCCTAACTTCACCGTTGGGCTTTTCTTTGCGAGTCTATTTTTGATGGAGGGGCCCCGTTTCGTCGGGGAGGAACCATCAATAAATAGCGAGAGAGAAGGGCGACCAAAGAGGCAAGCGATAGCGCCTTGGGTGGTCTTCGATTTACCCCCCTATGTTAATCAGATGTTATCAATTACAGTTGGGGTTCCTGTTACACCCCAACTAACTGCGGAATTCCGCAGTATCCACAACAACACATTACTTTCTAAGCTCTCGCTAGCTCTTGGTATTTTTTAAGAAATAGGTCTTTATGAGATTCTTCTTCAAAGTTGATATTTCCATTTTCATACAGTTCCATCATTTCTTTAGCGTGTGCTATTTCTCTTTCTTTTCCATTTTGGTAGGGAAGCCCTGTGGAATTTGCAAGATCTTCAATAAATTGTTCTGCATTATCAACGTGATTAAATATTGTTAATACCAACTCTGTTTCAGGAAGGTGTTTTATATAATAACTCGCTAATCTTAGAAACTCTCCTGTTTCTAATTTCGACATCGCTGCTTTTTCACCTAAACAAATTTCTCTTTCAGATAATTTAAGAATTTTTGCGATTTGAGGAACTCTACCAGCCTTGGGTTCGTTAATTCCTCGCTCCCATTTACTAATTGTCTGAACGGTTACACCTAATCTTTCAGCCAAATCATCCTGTTTGATGTTTAGCTCTATACGTCGCTCTTTTAGGACTTCACTAATACTCATGTTTGTGTTTTCCATCTTAAATAACCACCTTTGTTTAAGTTTACACCCACTTTTGTGTTGATTTTTATTTGAACATACTTTAGGTTAAGTGGAAATACACTTTAGTATCATTTAATTTTCTTGACAGGGTTTTCATTTGTTCTTTATTGATCAACTTTTCATTCAACAAGATTATCCTGAAGGGGGCTTCCTCTTGTGGGTACTCATGTTATTGAAAGGCTAGATATGGAAACAGGCGAACAACTTCCTCCATCAGTAAACCAAAAACGCCTGGAGGGCTCATACAGTACAAAACTAACAATTCGTTGTAATGGTAATCGGGTTCGTATTGAAGGTAATCCTTCTCGTTGGCAGAGAATGGACAACCTTTTTGGCCTCAAGACAATTGATGAATGTGTAGATATCTATAACCATGTTTTAGCACATTACGATTTACCGCCATTCACCAAAAATACGCGCTTGTCGCATAGACAAACACCAGACGGAAAATCATCTTCTTTAGTCGGAGATGGTGCTGAAATAACTTCGATAGATTGGACTCGAAACCATAAAGTAGGCAAGGGGAGAGAGCCTTCGTTTATTCGTGGTATGTCTTCAATGCATATTGGACGAGGCCGGACTCCTAAACTTTATCCAAATGGAATGACTTGTAACTGGGGTGAAGCTTCAACTTGGAACATGACAAAACTCTACTGCAAGCAATACGAGCTTAAAGAACATTTAAAAAAAGACAAACGAAGAAAAAATAACGTTACAGAACATCAACTTATCTACATAGAAAAACTTATCGATTATTGCGAAGAGCATGGAGTAGTTCGTGAAGAACATAGCTTACGACAATCGCTTTTAAAACGTCACAATTTGCAATTCTACGGTTTAGTCTCGGAGCAAGATTTTTACGCACACTTAAAGAGTATTGAGAACGCCATGAACACATTACAAGCTAGCCATGACGAACACGAAAGCATAGCGCATCAGCTACTTAGAGCAGGCGCTGTAGAAACATTGAGACAGGCAAATACAACCATGAATTACTTCACAATATGGCAAAACGGCACTGATTTAAGACTCGTATTAAAAGAACGTCAATTCTATCAGCATAAAGCACGCTTAAGGCAAATAGGAATTGATATCTCTAGTCGCTTCGATGTTAGCCGTATGTGCCCAACATTAAGGCGATCAGAAGTTATTGAGGTAAAACCCTTAGCTATCCCTGATTGGTATCAACTTCCAGTTGTTGCTGAATCTAATATCTTACCATTTAGAGCTTGCGCATAAGCTACGTAAAAAAGGATCATTCCATGTTAAAAATTGAAATCTTTCCAGAAGATACAACTATCCAAACACGAACCATTCAAGGTAAAGAAGGAAAAGCACCGAGAACTATTTATGAGCAAACAGCTTACGCATACTTAGGCGGTAAGTTTCCTGTCCAGATGAAGTTATCGCTCGATGAAGGACAGTCAGCTTATACCGCTGGTATTTACACCGTCCATAGCAATAGTTTTATTGTGAATAACTACGGTGGTCTAGAGTTAAAACGTTTTGGGATGACAATTGAACCATTGGAGCTAGATGTATGATTAAGGTTTATATCGACAGAGTAAATGAAGAATCGATTCATTTAGCATTCCCAAGCTTAGGAGAATATTACACCTGTAAAGGAGAATTTGATGTTATTCCTGCGATCAAAGATTTTATAGGCGAAGATGTAGCTTATGAATTGATAGAAGGTTATCCATAATTCACGTAGCACCACGCCACTTACATCACATTAAAGTACGCATTATGTATGTTATGTTAAATATAAGATTGCATAGACACAAACTAACCCTATCTTGGTGTGATTTAACAGTATTGAGTTCCTAATTTAAAACGACTCGGGCTTAAACACACTTTTAAAGGTGCCCTCTAAGAATCTCCAGCCTTGTTGGTACGAGAATTAAAAGAGCCAACATATGTTAGCTCTTTTAATTCTTTAAATTGTTTCTAGCCACCCGCTAATTTGACCCTATGGCCTTTCTTCTCAAGGTAAGCTTTGATCTTTTCACGATTGTCGCCCTGTATCTCAATAGTGCCTTCTTTGACAGAACCACCGCATCCGCAGACTTTTTTAAGTTCAGCGGCAACTAACTTGAGCGGAGCATCGTCTAAATCGAGACCTGTGATAATACAGACCCCTTTACCTTTTCGGCCTTTGGTTTGCTTCTGTATGCGGACGATACCATCACCAGTTGGACGCGTAACCTTTGTTTCTTCTGGCTTAATTCTGCCAGTCTCTGTTGAGTATACTAAAGACATGTTATTTTTTCTCGTTGCTGCCACTGCAGCATGTTTATCAATATGCTTCATTATAGCGTTTTTAGAACCTTTAATTAGCTTACCGTTAAAAAAACAGTACCAAGAATTTTTGCACCGCTATCACTCTTCAATAATTGGCCGTTGTATTCTTCTGACTGCTCATTTACTTCTTCCTCTTGTTTGGGAGCAAGGGAGGCAAATTCCTTAGGGTCTATAATGGTCGCGGTGTCGCACCACCAATCGATGGATTTTTTGACTGCAGGAAGATTACCAGAGAACACTTGTTTTTTAATCCTGACATGCCAAATATCCTTATCAGCACCAGATTGAATGCAATAGCCTCTATGAAATGTTGTTGCCATATTGAATTTTCTTTTTGTTTTTATGATTCTTATATAATAATTGTAATTAGCACATATTCAAGTACATTCGTCATCCCTGGAATTGATGTTATAATGCATTATGATTAAGAAAGATATACAACCTATCACGGATACTCTAATACGAGTTAAAAGTATTAAAAGATTTAAAAATCAAGTATCTACTGACGAAATGTCTCAGTTAACTAATGGTGCGTATTCGCGCAGTTCTATCCTCGCAATGACCACAGACTGGAATAGATTTATTTCATTTTGTGAAGCTAAACATGTGACACCATTGCCGGCATCGATAACTGCTATACGTATGTTTCTTGAAAATGAAGCTCGGAAACGAAAGTTCGCTTCTATTAGACGTTACAGCATCACAATCGGTACCATACATAAATTGCATAGCTACCCTTCCCCAACAGCTCACCGTCAAATCCAGTTCACGTTATCTCAATTGAAGATTGAAAAAAGGGGGATGCGAGGCAGGCAAACGCGCTTACGTTACAGCACCTCATCAAACTTGACGAAATATTAACCAAAGACGCGACGTTACGTGGTCACAGAGACATGGCGATTTACTATATTATGTTTGAGTGCGTATTAAAAAGGTCCCACCTCAAAAATCTATTATTGAAAGATGTGGTTAACATTGATAACCAATGGTGTGTCAATCTTGAGGAACGAACCTATAAGCTTAGCCCTAACGCTTGTTCTGCGCTTAGCCTTTGGATTCAATATCTTAACGGGTCTCAAGGTTATCTTTTTCGCAGAATAGACAAGCACAATAATATTGGAATGCACCAACTTGATGACTCTTCTATCTATCGTATTCTCCGTCGTGCAAGCGACCTATTAGGATTAGCTAATGCTCATCGATTTACTGGTCAATCAGCTCGAGTAGGCGCGACACAAGAATTAAAAAAGCAAGGTTATAACATCAAGGATATTCAAGATTTTGGACGCTGGCTGAGCCCCGCGATGCCAGCACAATATTTGCAAATGAAAACAGTTGCTGATGATGAAATGACTAAGTTTAAAGTCATCAAACCTTGGGTTTAAGGGCGCTTTCTATCGCACTAGCAAGAAATTCACTAAACTTATGGCCATTATGCTCAACCATTTTAGGAAACATTGATATTGGTGTCATTCCTGGAAACGTATTAACTTCATTTAGGTATAACTCATTGTCTTCTGTAAGGAAGAAATCAATACGAGACAAATCTTTTAGTTTCATTTGATTAAATACAACTCGGCTATATCGCTCTATATTTGATAGCTGATTTTCCGTCAGGTTTTTTGCTTCAACTTCAGTTATAGAATGGCTATCTGAACTGTATTTCTCTTCATACGTGTAGAAAGCATTATCTGGTGCAATAACTTCGCCAGGCTTACTAATAAACAGTTCTCCTTGATATTCATACGCAGCCACC
This sequence comes from Vibrio algarum, assembly GCF_028204155.1. Lineage (NCBI taxonomy): Bacteria > Pseudomonadati > Pseudomonadota > Gammaproteobacteria > Vibrionales > Vibrionaceae > Vibrio > Vibrio algarum. The sequence goes on from NZ_JAQLOI010000003.1 coordinate 1,571,766, forward strand.
TCTAGTTCTCGGGGTTTTACTGACTTTTCTATGAGTACCTGATCTGAATATTGAAAAGCTGATAAGATAGCTTCTACTAGATCATTCTTTTTAGTTACACTGTAACAGCCTACTGATGACCCTTGGCACGCAGCTTTCACAAAGACTTTACCCCATTTATCAAATGCTTGAAATGCATTGTCTAATGATTCTTTATTACTATCGACTAAAAAAAGATAAGGCGTATTTGGTATTCCGATCGCGTCATACCATAATTTAGAAGTGATTTTATTAAAACTATTTGTACTTGCCTCTGCACCACAGCCAAAATACGGTATGTCCGCTAGCTTAAACATTGATTGTAGATCGCCAGTTTCGCCGGGAAAGCCATGAACACATGGTACGATGTAATCTATGCTGATCTCTTCAGTGTCAGATATCAACGCTTTTTTATTAATATCCAGATTGACATGCACACCGTTAAGCATCCAGCCATCCTTGCCAATCTCCACTAAGTGTACTTCAAACTCTGGTTTTTGACGGAGTTGATCCGATAAATAAGCAGCAGAAACAAGAGAGACTTCGTGCTCTGATGAGCAACCACCACATAGAAGCAGAATAGATGTTTTATTCATTTTAAGATCATTCCGTGAAACGACGAATACAATACTGAATTCTCATCATAACCAATTGATACAATAGGTACAGTAAAAAATAACATGCATCTCAATCTGGTCATTTATTCGTTCAGAATTCCATCAAAAAAGGAACCCGAAGGTTCCTTTTCTATACAAGTGCCATTTTCAGTTACTTTAACTTAACCAATTTTGGATAAGCAGACTTCTTAATCTCATCAAGGCTTTTTACAAACGGTTTCAAATCTCTAAAGTATTTAGGTAGTGTTTGAATCGCAGCTTTAGCGTCAGACTTAGTTGCATAATCGCCATATAACACGGCATACCAATCCGTACCTTTTACTTGTTTATGATGCTCCCAAACAGAATGGCCTTCTGGTAACTGCTTAGCGTAACTATAGGCTTGCTGCGAGCTACCAACTGCCATTACTTGAATTGTATAGCCGAAACGCATGTGTTCCGCTTCTTGTTTTTGGGTTGGTGGCAAAATTTTAATCATTTTGTTGCTAGAGTGCGTAGCAGACGTTCGCTGAGGTTGTGAATTTTGGGTTTTAATCACTTGTTGCTGCTCCACCACAGAGGTTGTGCTTGCAGCAACGGCGACATCAGCTTCCATTACAGTCGTTTCCTTCATTGGCTCGACCATAGGCTCGGTTTTGTACTCTTCTTTATAACTTTCAGTTGTTACATCAGTTATCAACTCACCTGATGAACAAGCAGTAAGTAAAACAGACAAAGCAATAATAGAAATATTTCTCATAAACAATTAGTAAATCCTTTAATAAACTATCCAAATCATGCCTACTGAACGCAATATAATCAAGTAGATAATGCGCCTAAAGTCAATAAGGTTGTGAGCCACAACACGTTCTTGTAGAACAATACGGTATCCGCGGTCACATAGATAAAGTATAGACAATTCATTCATTAAGAAATCTATTATTATTCATGTACAGGTTAGAACGAGAGGTTTCTATGAATACGATTTCTAAATTACTTAAACCAACTTCTATTGCGGTTATTGGTGCATCGAACAAACCTTTTAGGGCCGGCGAAGTGGTCATGAATAACCTGCTAAAAGGAGGATTTCAAGGTGCAATTATGCCTGTCACGCCTAAGTACAAAGCGGTCTGTGGAGTACTTGCCTACCCAACAATAGAGCAGCTCCCGATTACTCCTGATATCGCCGTTCTATGTACTAATGCTTCAAGAAATGTCGAAATTTTCAAACAATTAGCGCAGAAAAAAGTGTCCGCCGCGATCATTCTTTCATCCGACATGCACGTTATCGACGATAACAAAGAGACAATTGAACAACAATGCCTCGCAATTGCAAAAGAGAGCGGTATTCGCGTGTTGGGAGCGAACAGCTTGGGGATAATACTTCCTTGGTTAAATCTAAATGCCTCTTTCTCGCCAGTTTCTGCGGCTAAGGGCAATATTGCATTTGTATCACAGTCAGCTGCAGTTTGTACGACAATACTAGACTGGGCGAATGATAAAGACATAGGCTTCTCAGCTTTTATTTCTATTGGTAATGGAAGCGATATTGACGTCGCTGAGTTATTAGACCATCTATGCACAGATAGCAAAACAGCTGCAATTTTGTTGTATATTGATTCAATCAAAGATGCGCGGCAGTTTATGTCTGCGGCTCGTGCTGCTTCCCGAAATAGACGTATATTAGTACTCAAAGGTGGTCGCACTCACGCAGGAAGGCGAGCTGCTAAACACCACACTGGTGGAAGTGACACTTTAGATATCATTTATGATTCTGCAATTCGACGTACGGGCATGTTACGAGTCAAAAATACTCATGAATTATTTGCAGCTGTAGAAACACTAACCCACGCAGTGCCACTCAGAGGCGAACGACTTGGAATTATAACCAATGGTGGCGGGCCTTCTATCATGGCCGTAGATACTCTTCTAGAACAGGGAGGAAAACTTGCAGAGCTCAGTGATAAAACTATCGCCACGTTGGACAAAGTATTACCGTCTGCATGGTCAAAGCATAATCCAATAGATATGATTGGTGATGCTGATAAAAATCGTTATGTTAGGTCGGTTAATGCACTATTAGACAGTGATGATGTAGACGCCCTACTCATTATGCATAGCCCTTCAGCTATCGCACACTCTGTGGAAACAGCGCAAGCGATTATTGACTGCGTTAAGGCACACCCACGTCACAAGCGTTTCAATATATTAACCAATTGGAGCGGAGAGAAAACCGCAAGAGAAGCGCGGCTTTTATTTACCCAAGCAGGGATCCCCACTTACAGAACCCCTGAAAGCGCAGTCGTTGCCTACATGCATCTAGTGGAATATCGCAGAAATCAAAAACAATTGATAGAAACACCAACTAACTCCGAGCAAATAAACATTAAAAATAAGCAACAAGCTCACGACTGGATAGAAGCGAAATTAGTAACCCTGTCAGAGAACCTAGTACCAAAACCGGAGACCAATTTAGACCCGGTCGACGTCGGCCCCAATTCATTATTATTAGACACTCATGAAATAACACCGCTATTGTCTAATTATAAGTTTACGGTATTAGACACGTGGATAGCTCAAGAGCCATCAGAAGCCGTGCATATCGCCGATAAAATCGGCTACCCTGTCGCAGTCAAACTCCGATCTCCAGATATTGCCCATAAATCTGATGTACATGGTGTTGTTCTTAATTTGCGTAATCCTTCTGAAGTCCAAAATGCTGCCCAATCTATTTTAGACGGCGTGCAATTAAACTACCCGTCGGCAAATATTCACGGCCTGTTGGTTCAAGCAATGGCAAGTCGCATTGGTGCTTATGAATTAAGAGTCAAAGTAAAAACAGACACTACTTTTGGCCCTGTAATCATGTTGGGTGAAGGTGGTTCTGAATGGGACGAAAGCATAGACGCTGCTGTAGGGATCCTGCCACTAAATATGGCATTAGCACGATATTTGATTATTCGAGCGATTAAAGGTCACACGATACGACCCCAAAAAACAAGTAATCTAGATATCGACCTTCTGTGCGATTTTTTAGTGCGCCTGTCCCAGATGGTTATCGACAACCCTCAAATCCATGAGCTTGATATTCATCCTCTGTTAGTCGGCTACCATTCCCTAACAATACTAGATGCAGACCTTACTCTTAAGCCATTTAGTGGTGACCCTCACCGCAGATTAGCCATCCGGCCATATCCAGTTGAATTAGAGGAACTTATAACACTGAAAAGCGGAGAAGAAGTTAAGCTTAGACCCATCCTGCCAGAAGATGAATCCGCTCATGCCTCTTTTATAAATAATGTTTCTAAAGAAGATTTATACAAACGTTTCTTTACAGATGTAGGTGAGTTCAATCACGAGGCGTTGGCAAATCTAACTCAGATAGATTTCAACAGAGAAATTGCTTTTGTTGCGGTTACTTCTGCTGGTGAAATATTAGGTGTTTCAAGAGCCTTGATTAACCCAGACAACACAGATGCAGAGTTCGCTATATTGATCCGTTCTGATCTTAAAGGCTGTGGACTTGGTCGAATACTAATGACCCGTATTATTGATTTTTGTAAAAACAAGGGAACGAAGCAGATGTCAGGAATGACAATGCCTACCAATAGAGGCATGTTAACCTTGGCACAAAAACTTGGTTTTGAACTGGATGTACAATTTGAAGACGGTACTGCTGATATGTTATTGATTCTGAATTGAAATTTATTTTAAACAATAAAAAAGACCGGTTATCGGTCTTTTTTAAATTGAAGTGGGTGAAAAACTATTTAGATTTCATTTCCCTGCATACCATAAGTGCCGCTGCTATAATAAAAGTGACAATTAAAGCTAGTTCCATAAATCCCCCTAAAAGTGTGTAAAATAAAAGTGTTGGTAAGAACTACAGTCATAATAGCAGTTGCATGGTGCAAATAACACGCAGACTAGAACTTTATGTTTAATTAGCGATGTACATCAGAAAAGCTTGTCCTATAAATATATAATTTTACGAATAAAACATTACTGTTCCGTTAAGTTTGTCTAGGTATTTTATTGATAAATAAATAAAATAATTAAATCGAGCGATAAATAAGTAAAAATACTATTTTTTGGCTATATAGCTGAGATACGGTCAAGGAAGATTAAAGAGGTTCAGATGAGTATAGAGCAGTTATCCATTAACTGTGACATGGGTGAAAGTTTTGGTATCTGGAAAATGGGCGAAGATGAAGAAGTAATGCCATGGGTCGACATGGCGAATATTGCTTGTGGATTTCATGCATCCGATCCAAATATCATGTCACAAACAATTCAACTTGCGTTAAAGTACAACGTAAAAATAGGCGCACATCCTAGTTATAATGATACTCAAGGTTTTGGGCGACGCTCTATTGCTCATACCGAAAGCGAGATAACGCACCTTATGCTTTATCAAATAGGCGCGATCAAAGCCATAGCCGCTCTTCATGAGGCGACAGTCGAATATGTAAAGCCTCACGGAGCTCTTTACAACGATATGATGCGCTCCCCCGTTATTTTTAAAGCAATCGCTAGAGCGGCTCAGATATACGCATTACCATTAATGATTTTATCAACCTCTGAAAACGAACAATATTTAGAAATGGCTGATGACTTTAATGTGCCGTTATTATTCGAAGCATTTGCAGACAGAAGCTATTTAGATAATGGTCAACTAACACCTAGAGATCACCCGAAAGCCGTTTTACACAATAGCGATGATATCTATTATCAGGTAATGCAGATCGCTAAATATGGTAGCGTTACTACAGTCTCAGGACAACAGTTACCAATCCAAGCTGATACCATTTGTATTCACGGGGACAATCCACACTCGATTGTGTCTATTCGAAAAATTAAAGAATCCATAGCCAATTTATGAGACTGTCATGTTAAGTAGAGAAATTTCGATCGAAGCGGTTTGTGAATCATCTATATTGATTAATTTCGCAGAAGAAATAAGTCCAGAGCTACCGTTATTTATAAATCAAGTGGCTGAGCTAGTATATGCCAATCATAATGGCAGTATAATGAACATCACACCTTCTTATACGACACTTTTAGTCGACTACTTACCCTATCGTACTCCTGAACATGTCATGCTTAAAAGCCTTGCTCAAATCGTTCATCAGGTCGATTCTAACGATACGAACACCGTTACCAATACGGTAATTCTACCGGTCTATTATGGTTTTGATGTCGCGCCAGATTTACAACGTCTGATCCAAGACAAATCTATAGAGCTAGAGCAACTTGTTGCCAAACATACCGCTCCTCTCTACAGCATTTGTGCCATAGGCTTTGCTCCAGGGTTCGCATTTCTATCGGGTTTAGATAGTTCTCTCGCAACGCCAAGGCATGCAACGCCAAGATTAAAGGTCGCTTCAGGTAGTGTCGGTATTGCAGATAACCAGACTGCCGTATATCCCTCCGCTACACCGGGAGGATGGAACATAATAGGTAATTGCCCTACTAGACTTTTTGATCCTTCAAGTGAACAACTTTCACCTTTCAGGATCGGCGATAAAGTAAAGTTTGAATCAATTTCAAAACAGGAATATTTAAAGCTCGGAGGCCAATTATGGGCTATTTAAAGGTCATTAAACCGGGTCAACTTAGCCTCATTCAGGACTTTGGTCGTTACGGTATTGCACCATTAGGTGTCACACAGGGTGGACCTTTGGATGAATATGCCTATTGTTGGGCAAATCATCTTTTAGGAAACCGCCCCAATTGTTCAACGATTGAGATCACCTTAGGTCAAGCCGAATTTCAGTTTACGCAAAATTGCATGCTAGCTATATGCGGAGGCGATCTTCAAGCAAAATTGGACGACACACCCATTAGAAATTGGACGTCATTTTATGTTCGTAGGGGCCAGGTACTAAAATTCGGATTACCGATCAATGGGCTAAGAGCCTATCTGGCTGTCGAAGGCGGCTTCGACATTGAAACGCATTTAGGCAGTACTAGTACTGTTATACGAGAACAACTTGGTGGCTTAAACCAAGATGGAACGGCACTGATCCAGAACGACAAAATCAAATACACTAAATCAAGCACTAAATTAAAGTCTAAGCAACTCACGTTCCGATTTACACCGGATTATAACCTACCATTACGTTTAAGATTAATTGAATCCTATCAGTCTAATCAATTTTCCAAGCAAGCTAAGCGAGCCTTTTACAACCAGACGTATAAAGTAAGTCCGAACAGTGATCGTATGGGGTATAGATTAGAAGGCGTACCAATTATACCACCTGTAACAGGCGTTATTTCTGAAGGTATAGCCCTTGGTTCAGTGCAAATACCACCAGATGGAAAACCTATAATTCTACTTAATGATAGGCAAACACTAGGTGGTTACCCAAAATTAGGAGTACTTGCTAGAATCGACCATGCAAGAATTGCACAAGCAAAACCCGGCCAAGAAGTTAAATTCATCCGGGGCAATCGTCGACACTTACAAGATATTTGGTGTGCATGGGCCCTTAGGTTTGGCTATTAATCTAGCGGGTCCAACCCGCTTACCTTTGCCAATCCATCAGGATATCCTCGTTCGTGGGCCAACTTTATTGCGAGGTGCTCTACTTCATCTCCATTAAGTGACACTGTATCTTTATTTTTCTTAAGTGTTTGATTTTCAATAATATTGCTATTGTATTTAATGTCTTCTATTATTTTTAATGCCGCTTCTATTGCAGAAGACCCTTTAACTATTTCAATTCTCGCATAGTTTGAACCGTGAAATGAAACGTCAGATGCACGTAAAGAAGCGTCTAACCCAGGAATTTGTTGAGCACCATAAAGTGGCTTACCTGCCACGGAAGCATTTGAAAACGAGGGTATAAATCGACTCATATGTTTAATCGCAAGCTCTGTTCTTTCTCTTTTTTGTACTTCATTCCAGCCTTTTTTGATTTTGTTTACTAAATACTCAGGCAATTGAGGTTGCGCACAATCTTCATTACTGTATACAAGCCCATCTCTAAACAAGGTTATATCGTCTGTCATACCATGTAATTGGAAAAGACCATCAGCATAGGGAGTAAGTTGAGCCATACCATCTACCGTCCCTCGCTCACCGTGGAATATGACTTCTGGCCATACGTCGGTGTTTGCGCTCCATTGTGTAACGTAAGCGGCTTTAAACTCAACTAGTCGACTTCTTTGGACCTTAATAAAATCATCAACAGTCCCCGTTTCGTACCCACAAGCATTTATAAGGTAATCAACGTCTATTTGATTGCTCTCTTCACCTTGTTGATAACAAATTGACCAGTTATTTTGGTTTTCTTTAATATCTGATACTTCAGAGGAAAGAAAGACATGTGCACTGTCATAATTGTCTAGTAACATCGTCGCAGAAGAGGCAAGTCTAAATAAACTCCATCCATATTCCTGTACTAACACGACAGGATATTTTAAGCCATCAAGATCAACATTATTTACAAACGGCAGCATCCAATCGTCAAGCTCACAGGGTTGCCCTTGCTGCGCTTTGCCTTTTAACTGTTCTAGTGCTTCTCGGGTATAAATTCTATAGTAATCTTGCGCATCACCTAAAACCTTATTTGATGAATCTTCATCAATTAATTGTTGATAATGGTTTTGAATAGAGACTAATCGAGGCAACAATGCTTCAGGTGTACCCTTGTCCGTTTTCGGTATTGCTATCACAGTAGGACGTATATTAATGGTGTGAGGGAAAAGTTTTACCGATTGAATAGATTGTCTTAGTAAATCTATGCATTGTTGTTCATCTATTTCTCGATATAAGTTACCACCAGCATGAAGGTGGCATATCGGAGGACCATAAACTAAACTTGGCTTTCGTTCAAACAGGCAAGTCTCTATGCCCAGTTCAGAAAGCTTTATCGCGACCGTAGCACCCGCAATCCCACCACCTATTATACCGACTCTTTTCTTATTTGGATCTATCGTTAACTTACTCATTTACGCGCTTATGCTCGTTAAACCTTGTGAGATTATACCAATAATTCTAATGAAAAAAATCTGGCATTTCATACTGTTATTTTATGTAATAAAAATAGAATATTTTCCAAAAAATGCTTGACTTAATTTCGCTGAAAAATTTTCGTCACAATTTTGTGCATAACATTCTGCGCGAAAAGAAGCCTGTTGGGGGATGCAGAAACATTTGCTCTATTTCCGCTAAAGTTATCCAAAACTTTATCCACCGAATCTGTGGATAACTGGAAATACCGCCCCTTTTTTATTTTAATTTGTACACATACCGTTGCGCAAACGACAATATTTACAATATGTTAACCTTGCGCAACGGATAGTCTTGAATTGTGGCAATAATACAAACTTTACGTTTACAAAACGGTTTTGTGGATAACCCCACTCATAACATCCGTAGTACTCCTCATTCATTACCCTTTATTGGCTTCAATAATTTTTTGATCAGAGAGTTAATCACCATGGCAAGCACGGTAAATGAAATAAGTGGCAATGCTACCCAAAGTGTTGGGTGTAATTGACCATCGAGCTCGAACCCAAAACGCATAATACTTGCCACACTCGCTTCGGCACCTAAACTAGCAACCAACCCCGCGGTAACTGCCATCAAGCCATATTCGCTCCATAACGTATTGGTCACACGCTTCTTTGATGCGCCTAAAGTTCGATATAATCGAATTTCATCTTGTCTCTGAGAAAGACTCAGCCTTAGAAGAGTGAATATCAGTAACAAGCCAGCTACAACGCCGAGTGACGCCAACACCGTAACTGACCAGACCAACTGAGTTAGCAGGCCTCTAATTTTGTTCCCCATGACTCGTATATCCAGCAAACTAACCGTGGGAAATTCGCGAGATAGTGACTTTAAGATTGGACTTTGATTTTCTTCAATTCTAAAGCTAACCATCCAAGTGGCAGGCAACGATTCAAGTACGTCCGGGGTAAAAATAAAATAAAAGTTGGGCTTCATTTCTCGCCATTCAACATTCCGAATACTATTAACTGTCGCATTCACTTTTTGACTATTAATAGTGAAGCTCAATTCATCACCAATTTTTAGATTCAAATCAGCTGCAACTTCAGATTCAACAGAAACTCCTGCTGTAGATGTCCATTCTCCTTCGATTATAGAGTTAGCGTCTGCTAAAGCTTCAACCCAAGTAAAGTTCAGTTCACGACTTAGCGATTCGGCCCCTTCCTTTACCTTTTGATAATTTTTCGCTTCTACGCCATTTATACCATCTACTCGGCCCCGTATTATCGGGTAAGCGATGGAACGTTCAATACTTTTTCCATCAAGGGTTTCTAAGTATCCCTCTATTTCGTAAGGTGCAATGTTAATTGAAAAGACATTTGGCGCATTGTCTGGAATAGTTTGTTGCCAGTCTTGCAAAAGATCAGTTCGTACTAGCCAAATTACCGCCAATAACATAAGGGATAGACCCAAAGCTCCGAATTGTAATGCACTGGCGATTGAAGAGCGGTTAATGCGACTTACTGCTAATTTCATAGACGCCGAAATAGGCAATTTGTTTATAACTTTAACGATCGCGATACTTATAACACCAAGCAAGACAAACAACAGCACTATGCCTCCTAATACAATCCAAACTAAGGTATTGCTTTGATAAGCAATGATCATAGGAAGTATAGGAACGAGCACCAATAAATATGTGTGCCATGATGTTTTATTCTGACTTACCTGCATCACGTTAACTGCAGACGTATTTATTAATCCCAATAAAGGTATACCTAATGCTGGAATGCCTATAAGAATACAGGTAACAAATGAGATAAAAATGGGTGTTAGGCCATAACTCGGAAGTGGACTAGGTAATAGATCGGTCAACGGTATACGTAGGAAGATTTCTAAAAGGTAACCTGAAAAAATACCGAAGACCGCACCAATTGCAAACAGGATGACAATTTGAGTGAATAGCCAACGTCTCAACCAGGCTTTGCTTGCCCCTAGACTTTTTAGCATTGCAACAGTTTTTCTTCTACCTGCTACGTAGTTTTGGCAAGTTAGTACTAAGGTCGTTGCAGCCATAATGATAACAATAGCAACAGTCAGAGATAAATATTGAGTTGTACGACTGAACATTTCATTGTTTCTAGAACTACTATCTTGGTCTCTCCATCGGTCACTCGGTGTCAACGTGACCGAATTTTTTATTACCTCAAGATCCTTATCATCGCCCAAGAGATAAAGGTTAAATCGGACTCGACTGCCTAATCTAAGTGCGCCTGTTTTTTCTATATCCGAATCATGGATATATACGGTGGGCATTTGTTGAAACGGATTAAATGACAACCCAGGCTCTTGAACTATTTTACCACTAATAACGAAGTCAGCGTCGCCCAGGGTGACAGTGTCACCAGAGCTTACTTCTAACAATGAAAATACGCGCTCATCAAGCCATAACTGTCCTGATTCAACTTTTGAAAACGTTGTTTTACCGTCATCTAGGCGTAAATCGCCGCGCAAAGGGTAATTCGAATCAACAGCCTTTACGGTGACAAGTTGCATCTGTTCTTCGCTAAACGCCATCGTAGAAAAACGTGTTAATTCGGACTCAGTAACACTTGGCTTAGCTTGAATCGTGTCCAACAACATAGGTGGGACAGGATTCGAAGATGAATAAACCAAATCTGCGGTTAATGCATCTTTACCCTGCTTAACAATAACCTGTTCCATTCGTTCTGCTAGCGCAGACAAAGCAAAAACACAGGCAATAATCAACGTAAGTGCGATTGAAATCGGCCACAATTGCCCATGGCGTATCTCTTCTAAGCTCCACTTAAATAAACGTCTATTTAGAGAGAAAACTGCTTGGTTATCCATGCCTATTTCTCCAGTTTACCAGCCTGCATATGGAAAGTTCTATCACAACGCTCCGCTAAAATTGGGTCGTGTGTGACTAAAACAAGTGTTGTGCCGTGTTTTTGATTGAGGTCAAATAACAGCTCAATTACTTTTTCTGCGGTATGTTGGTCTAAGTTTCCTGTTGGTTCATCAGCAAAAAGAACTTTTGGCTTAATCATAAATGCGCGCGCTATCGCGACTCTCTGCTGCTCTCCACCAGAAAGTTGTGAAGGAAGGTGGTCAATTCGATTACCCAACCCTACTGAATCTAGAAGCGCTTTTGCTCTTACTTGATCTTCACTCTCACCTCTAAGTAAACAAGGCAATGTCACGTTTTCTAAGGCAGTTAAACTGGGTATAAGTAAAAAACTTTGGAATACAAATCCCACGGAATCGCTTCGAATCGCTGCTCTTTTTCTTCATCTAGCCCTGACAAAGCCTGTCCCATTAAATGTACATCACCGCTGGTCGGCACGTCTAAACCTGCGAGCAATGTCATTAACGTAGACTTTCCTGCTCCAGATGTACCGACAATAGCGACACATTCACCCTGACTAATTTCTAAATTTACGTCTTCAAGGATTGTTAAATGTTCTCGTTTAGTAGAGACTAATTTTGTTAGCGATTCAGCTTTAATAATGGAATTTGGCATGACTAGATTTATATCCTTTGTTTTTCTTCTTTTTCCTGTACTGCAAGTAGTACCACAATTTTAGTATTAGGTGATAGTTTAAGTGCTGGGTATCAAATGGCAATTGAGCGCAGTTGGCCATCCCTACTCTCTTCCGACTTGAAAGAAAGAGGCTTCGATTACACCGTAGTCAACGCAAGTATCTCCGGTGACACGACTGGTAACGGCCTAGATAGGCTACCAACACTGCTGGAACAACATAAACCGAGTTGGGTCTTGATAGAGCTCGGAGCGAACGACGGACTCCGTGGATTCCATCCAAGAATTGTCACAAAAAATTTGCAACAAATTATTTCCCTTAGTCAGCAGGCTGCAGCGCATGTCGCGTTAATGCAAATCCAGGTCCCACCTAATTATGGTCAAAGGTATAGCCAAGCATTCGCTGATATCTATCCAAATTTAGCTGATGAGAACCAAATACCACTGCTTCCTTTCTTTTTAGAACAGATAATTATGAAAGAAGAATGGATGAAAGAGGATGGACTTCACCCTAAGGAAGTCGCTCAGCCATGGATTTCTAATTTTGTTGCAGACAACTTTGCACTATATCTCGATTAGTCACCAAAAATTGCCCTAGCGCAAAACTTAGTGAATGGCGTGCTTATATATTGAAACACTAAATTATCAAATTGAGACCGTAACAAATGATAATAGAGCCAATAATTAAGGGCGTTGTTGCAAAATCATCACATCCAACTGGATGCCAACATGCCGTTCAGCAACAAATTGACTACGTTAAATCTAATAAATCAACAACTAAAGGCCCAAAACGGGTGCTTATTCTTGGCGCTTCGTCTGGTTTTGGACTATCTGCTCGCATCGCTGCAACCTTTGGAGGGAGTAATGCAGATACGATCGGTGTTTCGTTTGAACGAGGCCCTTCAGAAAAGGGCATAGGAACGGCTGGTTGGTATAACAACATCTATTTCACGCAGCAGGCTGAAGCAGAAGGTCGAATCGCAATAAACATCGTAGGCGATGCTTTTTCAAAAGAAGTACGGGATCAAGTTATTGAAGCCATTGAAACCTATTTTGAAGGTGAAGTCGATCTTGTCGTATATAGCCTCGCTACTGGTGTAAGACCAAAACCGTCTGGTGATGGGATGTGGCGCTCAGCAATAAAAACCATTGGAGAGAGTGTTACAGGAGCGACAATCGTTCTAGAGAACGATAGTTGGCAAGAAACAACCGTAGAACCAGCAACAGAAGAAGAAATCGACTCTACAATTAAAGTGATGGGTGGCGAAGATTGGGAGTCTTGGATAGATACCTTAATTAATTCCGATTCTATCGCGCAAGGTGGTAAAACTATTGCGTTTTCTTATATTGGCCCCGAACTTACTTACCCGATTTACCATGAAGGCACACTAGGTAGAGCGAAAGTCGATCTTCATCAAACCAGTCATGCGTTAAACCTTAAACTGGCCAAAATTGGAGGCGGAGCGTACGCAACGGTATGTAAAGCGCTAGTTACAAAAGCAAGTGTCTTTATACCTGCTTTTACGCCTTATATCCTTGCTCTGTATAAAGTAATGAAGCTAAATGGTACCCACGAGTCCTGCATACATCAAATGCATCGACTCTTTAGTGAGAAACTTTACGCAGACACTGTGCCTGTTGATGGTCAGAGATTACTACGATTAGACGAATTTGAATTAGATACGAACGTTCAAAACCAAGTAGAAGCTATCATGAGCACGATGAATAGCCAAAACTTTAAACAAGTTGGAGATTATCAGGGTTATAAAGAAGAGTTTTTAAACCTTAATGGTTTTGGATTTAACGAGGTAGATTACAGTGAGTTTTTTGATATCGAGCAACTTAAAAAATTGAAACCTTAAATTCCTGTACATTAATTAACCAAATTGCCTCACTTTTAACACAAGCCCTCCTATAAGGAGGGTTTCCTATATCAATAATTCAAATCTGGCATATACTTTGAACATTGACGCTTAAAGGATTTAAACGTCGTCTACATAGTAAAAAGCACATGGAAAGGTGCAGTATGATTAAAATTAAAACAGAAACATTAACGCTATCTAATGCCATATTAAAAAAATTTCAGATTTTCGTGGACCTTATTGGTGATTTTACCTCTGTAGAATATGCAGGGGTACTCATGTACAAAGGCTCGAAAAAAGAACTTTGTTACCATCGTTCTTTACCTGTACAAAATCAAACAGCCGAACAAACAATCACCTCTCTTCACTCAAGTGTGTTTGACACTATTTCAGTAGAACCCGTTGATGATATCCATAAAAAGATATCGGGAAGAATCAATACTAACCATGGGGTTCAATTTTATTCAGGCTACTCTTTATCTTGGCCAGATGGTTCATTGTTTGGTGCGATTGTGATCGTTGATCACGCCATTGAAAAACTTAATTCAAACAGCCTTAAACTATTATCAAGTTTCAAAGAATCTATCAGTGCTCGACTTGAAACAATATATCAAAATGAAAAATTGTTAATGTTAACTACACGTCTTAAACGCAGAGGTGATAGCAAAACTAAAGATATCGCGAGTTTAAATTACACACTTAGTCAAGAAATTGACAAACGAAAAGCAGCAGAACAAGAAGTGGTGTACCATAAAAATCATGACAGAGGTACCGGGTTTCTCAATCAATACTCTTTGCTACAGCATACTAAGAACTTATTAATCCAAGCTAAATCAAACCGTGAAAGTATTGCTGTTGTCCATATAGCCTTTTCAAATGGTCGCAAGTTACAAGAACGCTATGGCGAATACGCTCTGAACAGCTTATTGGTCGCATTTCGAGAGCGTATTGGTTTAATAGATTGTATCGAGTCCGTCACAGCCAGAACTAGCATTTCAAATTTTATCATTGCAATTCGAACCAAATCGTTAACTCCCTTCATCGACAATTTTTGTTATCGATGTCTTGAGATATGTCATTCTGACTTTTCAATCGATAATGATCGTGTTCATCTACAAGGGTTTATTGGTGTTTCAACTAACGTTGACTCATCGAAAGCAGAAGATTTAATCTATTTTGCAAACGAAGCAGCGTTTACGAGCAAAGAAACCGGCCAGAAATACAGTTATTACTCTGAGTCGCATACCGAAAAACAGCTACAAATTAATGAAATCGAGAGCTACTTGTTAGACGCGGTTCGAAACAACGACCTAAAGCTCTATTATCAACCTAAAGTTGAATTAAAATCAGGAAACTGGATGGGGGCAGAAGCTCTTATTCGTTGGAATCATCCCGTTTTGGGGAATGTTTCAAACGAAAATCTGATTCAGCTTGCTGAGCAAAATGGCTTAATCTTTGAGGTTGGTAATTTCGTGTTGCGCTCTGCAATTGAAAGTGCCAGTGATTGGATAAAATATAATGACAACTTCAAAATCGCAGTTAACGTTTCGGCTATACAGTTAAAGAATGTAGATTTTGCTAAGCATGTGGCTCACTTGCTAAAAATTTATGAACTACCTGCCAACAAGCTTGAATTGGAAATTACTGAAAGTTCTTTAATATCAGATGAATACCTAGCTAGAAAGACACTTCATCAGCTAAGCAAACTAGGTGTTACGCTGTCACTAGATGATTTTGGAACAGGCTGTGCTTCTTTCAGTTATCTTAAAAATTACCCTTTCAATAGCCTAAAAATCGATAAGAGTTTTGTACAAAACCTGACAAGAAATTCTAATGATAAAGAGATTGTTCGGTCTATAGTTCAAATAGCGAAAAAACTGAATCTTGATGTGACGATTGAAGGAATAGAAAACCTTGACCAAGAACGCTTCGTACTAAATGAAGGCTGTGATTATGCCCAAGGCTATTTATATGGCAAAGCAATGACAGGTGATGAATTCAAACAATGCATCGCTAAGTGATATTTACACTAGCTATCTCGTGTCTCGTTACCTATAATTCTCAGCCATTACAATTTTTAGCCTACCCAATCAACGGCAAGGCTAACTTATCAAGCATATGGTTTTATGGATCAACTAGTAGCAAAACTTAAAAAACTCGAAAAACAGAATTACCGTGCCTATCAGTCAATTAAAGGCCAATATTCTTTCGATGACTATACCCTATATATTGACCATGTTCAGGGTGATCCATATGCCTCATCTTCTCGTTTTAGGGCGGTGAGACCATGGTCTATGACTGGATTACTCTGGTTAAAAGAGCAATCTGTCTCTTTTCAAACCGCAGCACGAGATTTTATTGCTCGAAGCTTCTCTTATTTTGCAGCTCAAGAAAACGCGATTGCTATATCCTTAACAGGGCAAACCGTGCTCGATAGTACTGCGGTTCTTTTTACCGATGAAGGCATCGAGTTAAGGTTTAGAATCAACCTTCCAGCGGAAGGACGAAGTATTCTGGCCAAAAAAGCGCTTAATATTATTACCTTCCATCTGCCAAAGTACATACGAAAATCGACTATTGAAAGAGAGCTTGATAAAGAGGCTTTGATCAGACATTGCCAATGCAATGAGGATCAAGACCATCTTCGAGCCCAACTCGAAGCTAACAACTTGCTTGCTTTTATTGAAAACGACAGTTTATTGCCACGACAAGCTGGTAATAGTGATCTACCGATGAAAGATGCGGTCAAATTTACTTCGCCATCCTCACTTCAAGTTCAGTTAGAAACGGTAAACAGAGGTACGGTGTATGGAATGGGGATTCCAAAGGGAATAACCTTGATAGTAGGTGGTGGCTTTCATGGAAAATCCACACTGCTTAATGCTATAGAACGCTCTATTTATAACCATATTCCAGGTGATGGGCGTGAAGGTATTGTTAGCGATAGCAACTCAATGAAAATCAAAGCAGAAGATGGCCGTTGTGTTCATTCTCTGAACCTTTCTAACTATATAAACCATTTGCCAATGGGCAAAGACACCACCGATTTTTCGACACAAGACGCTTCGGGTTCGACTTCTCAAGCAGCATGGTTACAAGAATCCATTGAAGCAGGTGCCACATCTATTTTGATCGATGAAGATACTTCTGCTACCAACTTCATGATTCGAGATGAACGCATGCAAGCGTTAGTTAATAAAGGGGATGAGCCTATAACGCCATTAGTAGACCGGATCCGCCAATTAAAAGAAACGCTTGGTATTTCTACTATGATTGTCATGGGCGGATCTGGCGATTATCTCGACCATGCCGATACGGTCATTCAGATGCACGACTATCAAGCCGTAGACGTGACAGCAAAAGCAAAACAAGTGGTTAAATTACATCCAAGCCAAAGAATTCAAGAAACAAATCAAAAACTTGGTCAGTTCCCTTCTCGTTCATTAAGTTTAACTACGCTACAAAAAATATTGAGCGATGGTAAATTCAGGGTATCAGCTAAAGGTAAAGACGCATTGCGATTCGGCAAGGAGTTTGTGGATATTTCGGCACTAGAACAGATCGAAAGTGCAAGCCAAATAAATACAATTGGCTGGGTTTGGTTTCAACTTGCCCAAAAACCAGGTTGGACAAATATGCCTATTCAAGAAATAGAAAACGTTCTTCAAGACCATTGGTATCAATCTATGCCTAACTATGGTGATCTTGCTAAACCGAGAACTTTAGAAATTAGTGCGACACTCAACAGGTTACGCAAGGCGAACTTCCAACCAAGATAACGCGTCCCTATCAGCCGACTATCTTTAATTAAACTCGATTTCTTACAACAGCAAGAGAGCCCGCATCTCTTGCTGTTTTTTTTGAGAAATTTTGTTATTAGAAAGTGATCGAACTATTTAGCTATAACGTTCATTTCTGACGTTATAGCTAAATGAAAAAGTGTTATTTAACTTTCGGTTGAACGAGCTTTCTACTTACGTCAACAACCGCAATATCACGAAAAAAACTCTGCCCTAACAAGACTGGATATTCTAAGTGAGTCCTATCGGTCAGAGTAAAATCGGCTTTCTCTTTCACTTCTCCGACCTGAACCCATGCGGATACCACAGGACGTTTTTGTGCCTCATCACTATTTGCTTGCTTAATTTTTGCCCAGCGTAAAATTGGAAGGCTAATCTCTTTAGAGCTAATCTTAGTATGTTGCACTCTAAACTTGACCCAGTCTTTACCTTCTCTCTCAAAAGGAACTACATCTACCGCACTGATAGACGATGTTGTCGCGCCAGAATCAATCTTTGATTTGAAGCTCTGATCTAAACCGGGAATATATACCCACTCTTCCGAACCTAAAATTAATTTACCTTCTGCTGTTTCGATTGGTGCAGGTTTAGGGACAGGTTTAGGTTCTGGTTTTACTTCCGGTTCTGGGATCACTTCTATCTGCGGCTTTTCTTGCTCTACGATAACTTTTGGCTCTTCTGTATCGACACTTGGTTCATCAACCACTGTTTTAGGTGGTTCTTCAATTTGTGGCTTATCCATAGACGTGGATTTGTCACCTGTAGAAGAACAAGCGACTAAGCCTAAACACAACAGAGTGGATAACAGTGATTTATTCAATTTACTTCTCCTAGCCGAAAACTTTTTAAAAATACAGTTAGTTATGAAATGGTCGCGATAGCATTTGCTACATATGGAATATCTTTTTCTGTTAGGCCCGCAATATTGATTCTGCCATCTCCTACCCCATATATTCCGTACTGCTCGCGAAGTTGAGTCATCTGAGTTTGAGAAAAGCCTAGCACAGTAAACATACCTTTGTGAGACTCAATAAAATCAAACTGTTGAGAATTGTGAACTGTTCGTAACTCATTACATAATTGCTTTCTTAAATTCACTAATCTCAGCCGCATAGATACGAGTTCTTGTTTCCAAATGTCGGTTAAAGGATCACTATTTAATACCGTTTTAACCAAAGCAGCACCGTGATCTGGTGGCATGGTGTAAGTCGCTCGCGCAAGCTGTAATAACTTACCTTTCGCGTTATTTACATCGGTTTGGTTTTTTCCAACAACAATAGCGGCGCCAGTACGTTCACGATATAAGCCAAAATTCTTTGAACAAGAAGTCGTGATCATCATTTCTTCAAGGTTGTCTGCCATAAAACGTAGACCTTGGGCGTCTTCATCTAATCCATCACCAAAGCCTTGATATGCGATATCAACAAAGGGGATGAATCCATTTTTTTGCGACAGCGCTGTTATGGTTTTCCAGGCTTCAAAATCAATGTCAGCGCCGGTCGGATTGTGACAGCAACCATGTAACAACACCACGTCATTAGGGCCAGCGGTGCTTATATCTTCAAGCATTGCCCCTATATCAACCTGCTTGGTTTCAGTACTAAAATAACGATAGTGCTTTACTTTGAGACCAGCGGCTTCCATTACTGGTTGATGATTTACGTAGCTAGGATTACTTAACCACACTGTAGTGTCTGGCTTGGCTACTTTCATCAGGTCACCTAACATACGAAGCGCACCGCTTGCTCCTGGTGTCTGAATAGCTGAAACTCGTCCCATTGCCGATGTTCCAGATAACAGAAGGTTCGTTATGCTGGTATTAAATTCTTCACAACCTGCTAGCCCGACATAAGATTTTGTTGTTTGGGTTTCTAGCAGCAACTGTTGTGCTTGCTGAATTGCTAGCATTATAGGAGTTTCACCTAAATTATTTTTATACACTCCAATACCGAGATCGACCTTTTCAGTGCGAGGGTCGTTACGATAAGCGACAGATAACGACAGTATCGGGTCTTGTTGCGGGGTTGGTAGATGTGCAAACATGAAATCACATTCCTTTGCTATGTTTTGTTTATTCAAACGCGTCTTCCCTGGCAATAATGCATTACGTTAAGAACAATTCAGTAACCATATGAGATAGCTCATATCTACGTCAGTTAAAAACTAAAACTAACGTAATTGCAACGCACATCGGAATCGCTTTGATTTATATCGAGAAACCGTATAAAAAATAATACAGATAGATGAAGGTGAGTGAAAGGACTATTTGGCTTAGTTAAGATTATTTAAGGTAGTGAACTATTTGATTAGCACTGCCGCGCCATTCTAGAGATGGATCGGCTTGGTCCTGCTCATACTTCCCGTCAATAAGCACGTCCACAAGATCCACAACCTGACGCTGTTTATCGTTAAGTTCTGATAGCAAATACCCAGACCACAGCCAGATATCCTTACCATCGCATTCCGCTTTAACGCGTTCTACCAAATGAAGCACCGCATCAAGGTTTTCTGGGTGTAAAGGATCTCCGCCACTTAATGACAAACCGCGTTTTTTTATACGCGTATCATTCAGGTCGTTAATCAATTGGTCTTCCATTAAGTCGGTAAATGGATGACCGGAGTTTGGTGACCATGTTGCTTGGTTATAGCAACCTTTACACTGGTGTGAACAGCCAGACACAAACAAAGTTGCGCGCGTACCCGGACCGTTAACGACATCAATAGGATAGTACTGAGAATAGTTCATAGCGACCACATACCTCCTCTGTTAAGAGGAGGTAATTTACATTATTTTATAGGTGTTTAATTCGGCGTTTAACTTCTTCTTGCTTACCTAAATTAAATGGACGGGCATCTGGGCTACCTAAGTATCCACAAACGCGTCGTGTTACAGACACTTTTGTTGAATCATGATTGCCACACTTAGGACAAGTAAACCCTTTACTAGTACAGTCAAACTCACCGTTGTATCCGCATTCATAACATTCATCGATAGGGGTGTTAGTGCCATAATATGGTACGCGGCTATAACTGTAATCCCATACGTTTTCTAGCGCTTCAACATTTTGCTGCATGTTCGGGAATTCACCGTAACAGATGAATCCACCTGTAGAGAGTTCAGGATAAGGCATTTCAAAATCAATCTTGTCGTACGGATTGACCTTCTTTTCAACATCTAGGTGAAAGCTGTTTGTGTAGTAGCCTTTGTCTGTAACGCCTTCGATGACACCAAACTCTTTAGCGTCTATCGCACAGAAGCGATTACACAAGTTTTCACTTGGTGTGCCATACAAACTAAACGCGTAACCTGTTTCTTCTCTCCAGGTATCAACAGCCGCTTTCATTCTGCGCACCAGTTGAATAGCTTTAGCATTTAGTGTCGGATTATCGTAGACGTGTTCTTTGCTCTTATACAAAGCATTGATAGTTTCATGAATACCGATGTAGCCTAATGAAATCGAAGCGCGACCGTTCTTAAAGATTTCAGCAACAGCATCCTCAGGGTTAAGCCTAACGCCACAAGCACCTTCCATATAAAGAATTGGGGCTACCTTGGCTTTTACTTTTTCTAAGCGGTTAATACGAGTTTCTAGTGCTCTACGCGCTAACTTGAGTTTGTCATCTAAAAGAGCGTAAAACTTTGATTCGTCCCCACCCGCTTGGATAGCAATTCTTGGCAAGTTTAGGCTTACTACACCGAGGTTATTACGACCATCATGAACTAACTCACCATTTTGCTCATAAGGGTTAAGGAAGCTACGACATCCCATAGGTGTTTTGAACGAACCTGTTATTTCGACCACTTTATCGTAGTTCAAAATATCTGGGTACATACGTTTAGTCGCGCACACTAACGCAAGTTGTTTGATATCATAATTCGGATCTGAAGACGTATGGTTCAAACCGTCTTTAATTGCAAAAACAAGTTTTGGAAAGACGGCTGTTTTCCTGTTCTTACCTAAACCAGCGATACGATTTTTTAAGATTGAGGCTTGAATAAGCTTAGCTGCCCAACTTGTTCCGAGCCCGAAACCAAAAGTAACGAATGGTGTCTGTCCATTAGCTGTATGTAATGTATTTACTTCATATTCTAAAGATTGAAATGCGTCGTAACACTCTTTTTCTGTACGTGAAATAGCAAATTCTTCAGGATTGTGAATATCCCATTCTTTCGCGATCTCCATATGCTTATCATAGCTTGTCAGAACGTAAGGTTCTAAAATTTCATCTATTGCGTTTATGGTTGTGCCACCATAAATATGAGACGCAACTTGCGCGATAATTTGTGCAGTAACTGCTGTAGCTGTGGAGATTGACTTTGGTGTATCAATCTCTGCATTGCCCATTTTAAAACCATGAGTAAGCATGCCTTTAAGATCAATCAACATGCAATTAAACATAGGAAAAAACGGTGCATAATCGAGATCATGATAATGGATATCACCATCATCGTGAGCTTTCACTATATCGCGCGGTAAAATGTGGGTTTTAGCATAATGTTTTGCGACGATACCAGCTAATAGATCACGCTGAGTAGGGATTACTTTTCCGTCCTTATTCGCGTTTTCATTCAATAGATCAGCATTACTCTGCTCAATCAGACCTTGAATTTCTTTAGTAAGTGCACTTTTTTTATCACGGGACATATCGCGATCATGTCGATATTCAATGTAAGAACGTGCCATACCTTTGTATGGGCCTTGCATCATTTCATTTTCAACTAACGTCTGAATCTCTATGATATCAACTTCGTCATGGTCAAGGAGTTTATGTTCAACAGCCTCTGCGACTTTCTCTGCATAAGCGGTAACATCACTGTCGATAAAGGTTGAGGCACTTTCGACGGCTGTAATGATGCGATCCCTTGTAAACGGGGCTCGAGAACCATCTCTTTTAATGACGACTGTTTTCACTTTTTCTCCTTACCCTAGATATCCACAGATTATCAACAAAACACCATATAGGGTATTAACATTAGAAATTCACACTACATATTGTGGACGTATTTAACGAAAACCACCACCCAAGAGTCTTGATTTAGATCAATAAAAACTAACTGAAGGCTAAGATCGAAGCGATCTTTTTGCATAAGATCCCATTGCTTAAAGAAACAAAATATTAATGCAAATATGAGCCTTTGGGGGTTGAAATTTTTGATACCCTGATACAATAAGAGCTACAGAAGTATTGAGGGGAGCAATGATAAATTTGCTAATTAAAAAACGGCTATGTGTATCACTTTTTGTATTGTGCACTTTATCCACAGAGTTTGCTTTTGCAAATTCAATTCTAGTAACAAGTTGGAATATCGAGTGGTTATCGACTGCAGATAAAACCAGTCGACTGTCTACACCTCGAACACAAAAAGATATTGATGTGTTAGCGTCTCATTTCAAACACATATCACCTTCCGTTTTATTTTTCCAAGAAGTTGACTCTAGTAAAGCTATTCAGAATATTATCGGTAACAGTTACACCGTTTATCTTTCTGATCGCGCTAAGGAACAGCATCGACGCCATCAGTTCGACGATATCAATCAATATACTGGTATCGCGGTTAAGAAAGGCATTGTAGTTCTTGATCCCACTGATATCCGACTAGATCGTAGCTCAAACAGTAAATTAAGATTTGCGACTTACTTGATAATTGATAAAGAGAAAACCTCTACTGACCGTAGAGCGCCTTACACGTCTAACGATTACAACAAAATTCATCTACTTTCTCTACATTTAAAAGCAGGATGTAGTGGCAAATTTAAGCCATCAAAATCGTGTGTAACACTAAAACAGCAAGGGCGTGAATTAAACCTTTGGATAAAAGAAAGAGTGCAAAACAAAGAAAGTTTTATCGTCGCTGGTGATTTCAATCATAACCTCTCCTACCCTAACGACTGGTTTTACAGTGAGATTACGCAAGCCGTACAAACCAAGACTACCTTAGCTAGCAGGAAAACCACCGCTAACTGTGTAGTGAAGTCAAATAGAAACCCAGAAAAAACTCATCAGTTTAAGAGCCTTATCGATCATATGATCATTAGTTCAGATTTAACGGATAACCAAGTGACACAGCACGTATACTCGAAAAGTGACGTGTTAAACTATCATCTTAGCGATCATTGTCCTGTTTCATTGCTAATTCGCAACTAACCGATACAGCAGAAGATTACGCGATAATAACTTCTATACCTTTGCTTCTAAAACCGTCTACATATTGTTCAGAACACATATTAAAAAAAGAAAGGCCCGGATATCGGACCTTTCTTAACGTCTGTCGAAACTAAATAGGTTTTATTTATATTCAAGCGGATTTAGTACTAACTCGTCACCACTCGAAACTCCTTTTCTAACTTGATAGTTGTCAGCTAGCTGTACGAGACGATTATGAATCGCGCCATCTTTAACTACTTTAACGTAATCTAACTGTCCAACATGGTAAACCGTATTCTCTGGTAAAATAAGTACCTGTTGCTCATCGCTCTGCACAACAACCTTGGCATATACCCCCGGAAAAACAAGAGACTGAGTATCCATGTTTAACTTAACCACGAAACTTCGTGAACTATTGTCCGCAGCTGGCGTTATCTCAACAACTTCTCCTAAACCTTCAATATCATAAGTCGGTAATTGATAAACTAAGTGTGAACCAAGTTTTACATCTCTAATTTGTGCTTCTGAAATGTTAACTTGTAACTGTAGTTTTTCTGGGTTGTACATACTTAATAATTGCATACCCGGTGAGGCAGTATCGCCCATATTTGCGTTCTTTTGAGTAATTAATCCATCGAATGGAGCGGTAATTAAGCTAAATCCAAACGTGGTTTCTGCTTCCACTACGGCAGCTTGTGCCTGTTTGAATGAGGCTTGCGCTGTTTTCAACTCACTTTCAGCTTGGTCAAATTGAGATTGTGATAACACTTTTTTCGTTACCAACTCTTTTATACGGCGATATTCTTTACGTGCTGCGTTCAGTCGAGCTTGAGAGGAAGATAAAGCCTGCTCAGTTTGTTGAACTCTTGCGTCTAAATCTGTGCTTTCTAGACGCATCAGCACATCACCTTGCTTAACGACCGAACCAACATTAACCAACACCTCAGCGACTTTTGCTGTCAGCCTTGCAGATATGATCGCTTTTTGTTCAGCCGCTACTGTCCCTGTAAATTCGTAGCTAACGGGGATTGTTTGCTGAGAAACCGACACAGTTTCTAATTGTGGAAAGTCAGTAGCTTGTTTAAGTCCCTGCTCTGGTAACTTCTCGGTGAAGTAACCCGCCATATACAGGAACATTAGTCCTAATATAGAAAATAGGGCTAGCCCTAAGACGGCCTTTGAATGTTTCATACTTCTTCCTCTTCTTGAGTGGCTAAACCATGTCCTTTCACATTACGATATGCGAGGTTGTACACCACAGGGATGACCAATAAAGTGAATACGGTTGAGGCTGTGATACCGAATATAATCGCCCACGCTAAACCATTAAAAATAGGATCAAGGGTTATAACTATATTACCTAGCAGAGTAGTACCAGCCGTAAGTAAAATGGGCCTCATACGAACCGCACCAGATTCTATAAGCGCATCTTTTAACGCTTTACCCTCTGCCAAGGATTGTTGAATAAACTCAATAAGAACAAGAGAGTTTCGTACAACGATACCAGCTAATGCGATCATTCCGATCATTGCTGTTGCGGTAAACAGTGCCGGGTTAGGATAACCATTAATATCTTGACTAAATACATTAAGTATCCAAAATCCTGGCATGATACCAATGACAGTAAGCGGGATCGCTAGCATAATGATGCCAGAAACCGCTGGTAGGCCTGTTTGTATTAACATCACTACAAATACACCTAATAAGGCGGCTCCATAGGCGATACCAAGATCAATGAATACATCTATTGTAATCTTCCATTCACCTTCGCCACTCCAAACAATCGTGGTTCCGTCGTCAACTGACCAACCATCTCCCGCACCATTATTTAAGTAACTTCTATCGCTAACAGGTATGCGTTCGCTTAGAGTTTCTTCATCTCTATCCGACATCACATCAGCCACAATTTCACCGGGTACTCGTCCTACAGATTCTGCGTAAACGTACACCACGGGCTTTAAATTTTTATGATTTATGGGTTGTTCAACTGGCTTTTTAACAAATCGACCAAGTTCAGAAATTTGTACAAGAGGTTGAGGTGCATCCACCAAAGCGCCATGTATTTCATTCTTAGCGATACCCGCTCTGCCTCTTACATAAAGCGACGTCAGTTTGTTTAAATCATCTCGATTACTTTTAGCGAGACGAACTTTTACCTGTAACGGATTAATTTCTCGTTCATCTTGTAAATTGGCTAAAACAAAACCTTGATTAGCGGTTCTAATCGCCTCATTTATGTCATAAACAGATATACCCGACAAAGCGGCTTTTTCTCGATCAACAACAAACTGCCAAGTATCGAAATTACCTTGAATTGATGTATCGACCTCTGAAACAAATTCTTCTCGTTTCAGTCTTTGGGCTACCTTCAATGCTTGTTTTTGCAATGATTCATAACTCGTCGTTTCTTCGCCATAAACTTCTGCAGTTATTGTTGCTATCACTGGAGGACCGGGCGGAACCTCAACCAATTGAACATCCGCGAAGTGCTTGGCAGCTATCGTTTCTAAATCACTTCTTAGCCGCGTAACAATTTCATGAGACTGTTGGTATCGCCTGTTCTTTTCCGCCAATACTATTCGTAACTCACCTTGATTCGGTTGGCTACGCATAAAGTAATGCCGAACCATACCGTTAAAGTCCATTGGAGACGCAACACCCGAGAAAGCCGAGACAGAAACAACTTCAGGAACAGTTACAAGGTATTCTGAAAAATCTCTTAATACATTTGACGTGTGAGCAAAACTCGACTGTTCCGTCATATTAACAACAAGTTGAAACTCATTTTTGTTGTCGTACGGTAGCAGTTTCAATGGGACCAACCTTAAAGCTGGTAATAATGCTGCACCAACAAATAGAACGGCAACTGCACCTAAAAATAACCAGCTCTTTCGATTATTATCAAGCATAGGAAGAAGTAGTTTCTTATACCAGTTGTATAA
Source organism: Vibrio algarum (assembly GCF_028204155.1). NCBI lineage: Bacteria > Pseudomonadati > Pseudomonadota > Gammaproteobacteria > Vibrionales > Vibrionaceae > Vibrio > Vibrio algarum. The sequence goes on from NZ_JAQLOI010000003.1 coordinate 1,598,653, forward strand.
TAATGTCGTCTTAACGTCGTACGTGCCTTCATCACTTGCTCTTCGTAATATTTTACGTGCAAGCCAAGGCGTGATCATAAAGGCAACAATCGTACTGAAAATTACGCTTATTGGTACGTTAAAAGCAAGTGGTGCCATGTAAGGCCCCATCATACCTGTAATGAAGAACATTGGTGTAAATACGATCACGATAGCGACAGTCGACATCAGCAATGCACTACGAATCTCTGCCATAGCCAAAACAATCGCTTTTGTACGGGTAAGGTCTTTTCTTTTTAGGTAGCGTTCGATGTTGTCAATACTCGCAATTGGATCATCAACGATAAGACCAAGAGCCAAGATTAAAGCAAATAAAGTGACACGGTTAATGGAGTAACCAAACGCCAAGTCCATACCTAATGCTGCGCCATAACTGATTGGAATTGCTATACCGACTACCAGTGCACTCCGCCAGTTTAGAAATAAACCGACGAAAACCACCACCGTAAGGATAGAGATACCTAAACTCGATACTAAGTTTGAAACTTTGTCGTCCGCCGTTTGACCATAGTTTCTGATAATGCTTAACTCAACATCTTTAGGAAACTGTTCAACCGATAAACTATCGAGTTCTTTTAGTACATTTTGTGCAACAGTTACGGCGTTAGACCCTTTTTGCTTAGCAACCGAAATGTATACTGCTGGATAAGTCTGACTGATTTCTCCATTTGCAGAGCCAAATTGAAACCAAGTGTCGTCAGTCGCTTCCTCAGGACCGTCAGAAATCGCCGCCACGTCGCGCAAAAAAACAGGTTTTCCATCTACGACATTAACAACCAGTTCACCCAGTTCTTCTGCTTTAGTGAAGAATTGCCCTGATTCGAGCTGATAGACCAACCCTGATTGATGAATAAGACCAGAATCTTGTTTGTTGTGACTAATAGAAAATGCATTTTTTAAGTCATCGATAGTCGTTTTTCGACTAGCCATCGCTGCACTATTGAGCTTGACTTCGACAATGCGCGACTGTCCACCTATTACTTCGACAACATTGGTACTGTCTAAGGCTTTTAACCGCTGAGTCGCTTGCTGTGCGATTCGGCGTAATTCATAGTTACCTATTTGCTCGGGGTTAGTAGAATAGAGCGCGGCAACAACAATTGGCACATCATCAATTTCGACAGGTTTTACAATCCAGTTAGTAACAGAAGACGGAACCTTATCTTGATTTGCGTATAACTTGTTATAGAGCTTAACAAGTGCGTCTTCCCGTCCTTCACCAACGAAATAACGCACGATGACTTGAGCGGCTCCTCGCATAGATGTTGAATAAACGTATTCAACACCATCTATTTGGCTCAATAATTTTTCTAAAGGTTCTGTTACCTGCTTTTCCACTTGTTTGGCACTTAAACCAGGTGCCTGAATTATGACATCCGCCATAGGAACGATGATCTGAGGATCTTCTTCTTTTGGTGTCATAACAAGTGACACTAATCCAATTGCCAGCGCAAGTAGAATTAATATCGGAGGAAAAAAGCTGTTCATTACTTTATGAACAAAGCCACCGTTAAAATCCTTTTTCATCTTTCCTCCTAAACCAATCCATTCATTTAGATGTTAACTAACATCTGTCTTTGTTAATACTAGTTACTTGAAACCGTTTGTGGTTCGGAATGCTTCTTTTTATTGATACAAATCAAAATATTAGCTAAACCAAGACCGACCATCATAGTAGAGAAAAATATCACGACTCCAGCATTACCTGCTGCGAGTGACGAAACAACCGGACCTGGGCACAATCCAACTAATCCCCAGCCAATGCCAAATGTCGTTGCACCAACCACTAAACGCGTATCTATTCCGCTTTTCTTAGTCATGCAAAACTCTTCAGCTAAAACCGGTTTGCTACGAGGTTTAATTATCAGTAAATAAGCTGGTAGGAAGACAGCTAACGCACCACCCATAACAAACATAAGATCCGGAGACCACTCTCCGGCCACATCTAAAAAACCGACCACATTGATAGGGTCAACCATGCCGGATATCGCCATTCCTAGACCGAACAAAAGACCCGCGATAAGGGATACTAAACGAAACATACTCACTCCAAACTATAATAGGTGAAGACGGATAAATACCGTCAATGCGGCAACCGACATAAAAATAGCGGTCGCTACAAAAGAACGAATTGACAGTCGTCCCATTCCACAAATACCATGGCCACTAGTACAGCCATTACCAAGTTTGGTGCCTAATCCTACTAACAGTCCTGCTAAAGCGAGCATTCCAGTACTCGCTGCAAATTCTGTTGGTATGCTTGCGCCAAAAAACGTAACACCTAACATCCCACCAGAAATCATGCCGACAAAAAACAGCATTCTCCACAAATAATCTTTTGATTTTGGGGTTAATAGCCCAGTTAGAATACCGCTTATCCCAGCGATCCTTCCATTCATTAGTAACAACAAGGTGGCCGATATCCCTAATAGCACACCACCAAACAACGAATCCCAAGGAATGGTGAAGCTCATTTTTTTACCTCTAATTTTTAGTCTAAATTTAAATACAATAAATTTGATGTAGATTCGTTATCAATGAACTAACCCGCTCATCTGACAACGAATAAAAAACTTGTTGTGACTCTTTCCTCACATTAACCAGCCCATGCTTTCGTAATACAGTCAAATGTTGAGAAAAAGCAGATTGACTTAAGGTAGAGTTCTCTTGAAGTTTACCCGCCCCCACTTCACCCTGCATAAGCTGACAAAGAACCATGAGTCTTTCGGGGTGTGCCATTGTTTTAAGCAACTCAGACACTTCAGCAGCATTGCTTTGCATTTTTAATAATTCCATGACAACCCCTATAAGTTAATTTTCTTATTTAGATTTTACTAATATAGTAAAGTTAGTCAACTCTTTATTAGCAAAACCGAATTAAATAAAAATAACATTAGACATTTCTAAATTAGAATATTATAGTTTGATTGTAAACAACTCAGAGGATAGAAAAATGACAGTAGATAATGGTATTAAAGTGTTGGCTGGTAGCATGGTTCTATTATCGGTGGCTTTAACTTATTTTGTTCATCCAGGATTTGTTTGGTTAACGGTATTCGCAGGCCTTAATCTATTACAAAGTGCCTTCACTGGATTTTGCCCAGCAGTGTTCTTTCTAAAAAAATTAGGATGTAAATAGCATTGGGACGGGTCACTCAAATAGCCTTCCAGAATAGGTTTAGAATAAATCCGGTAGTAAGAAGCTAAGAAAACACAATTCATAGTCCACTAACCTTTTTCGGTTAGTGGATTGTTATTGTTGTTTCTTAGCATTTTATATTTTACTTAGCATCGATAAAGCTAGGATTCAGGTTAATTTTTAGGAGAACACTATGACTAAAATAGTAATAATTGGTGGTGTGGCAGGTGGAGCATCTGCGGCAGCACGAGCAAGACGTTTAAGCGAAGAAGCAGAAATTATCATGTTCGAGCGCGGTGAATTCGTGTCTTTTGCTAATTGCGGTTTACCATATCACATTGGTGGCGATATCACTGAAAGAAGCAACCTACTTCTGCAGACACCAGAAAGCTTTCTCGCTAGATTCAATGTTGATGTGCGCACCATGAGTGAAGTTATCAGCATTGATAAAGACAATAAATCTGTGACCATTAAAAATGTATTGGATAATTCAGAGTATACAGAAAGCTACGATTTCTTAGTATTAAGCCCTGGCGCTGGCCCAATAGTCCCACCTATCCCTGGTATTCAAAACCCAATTACCCATTCGCTGCGCAATATCCCTGATATGGACAAGATCCTGAATACTATCCGTATGAATCGCCCAGAACACGCAACGGTTGTTGGTGGCGGTTTTATCGGCTTAGAAATGATGGAAGCGTTCCACCAACTTGGCATTAAAACAACGCTTGTTGAACTAGCTGATCAGGTTATGACTCCTGTCGACCGTGAAATGGCGGGCTTTGCTCACGCTGAAATCAAAGAGAAAGGCGTAGATCTTCGTTTAGGTGTGGCCTTAGAAGCCGTCGAATATGTTGAAGAACCGCACCTAGCAAATATTGAAAGCGGTGAAACAGACGAACATCCTCATATACAAGGCCATCTAAATCTTAGCCTAAGCAACGGCGACACAATCAAGACTGAAATATTAGTTATGGCTATCGGTGTTCGCCCTGAAATTCAACTCGCTCGTCAAGCAGGTTTAAAAATTGGTGATCTTGGTGGTATTTGGACTGCGCCAACAATGCAAACAAGCAACCCTTCTATCTATGCAGTAGGTGATGCAATAGAAGAAGCCGACTTTATAACGGGTAACCCTACTATCGTTCCGCTCGCAGGCCCAGCAAACCGTCAAGGTAGAATGGCGGCAGATAACATGTTCGGTCGTGAACAAACGTATCAGGGAACTCAAGGAACCGCTATCTGTAAAATCTTTGATTTAGCCGTTGCTTCTACGGGTAAAAATGAGAAAACACTTAAGCGTGAAGGTATTCCATTCAAGAAAATTTATGTTCACACCGCAAGCCATGCAAGCTACTACCCTGGTGCAGAAATTGTATCGTTTAAAATGCTGTACTGCCCAGATACTAAGAAAATTCTTGGTGCACAAGCCGCAGGTAAAGATGGTGTAGACAAGCGTATCGATATTATGGCCGTTGCACAACGCGCAGGTATGACTATCGACCAACTACAACATTTAGAACTGACGTACGCGCCACCATTTGGTAGTGCAAAAGACGTCATAAACCAAGCCGCTTTCGTTGCCAACAATATTGAAAACGGTGATTCAAGAGCCATTCATTTCGACGAGCTTGATACCTTGACAGATGACCAGTTGATTTTGGATGTTCGTACACCAATGGAAATCCAAAACTTCGGTACATTAGACGGCGCTATCAATATTCCTGTGGATGAACTTCGTCCTCGCATGAGCGAACTTCCAAAAGATAAAGAAATCATCATTCTTTGCGCTGTTGGGTTACGTGGTAACGTTGCTTACCGTCAACTAGTGAACAATGGTTATAAAGCTCGTAATTTGATTGGTGGTTACAGAACACTCATGTTTTCAAAAGCTTAATATAATCTAAAGGGAGCCATTCGGCTCCCTTATCGCTAAACTAATCATAACGAGAAGTGCTGTAATTACACGTCAAAATCTCGTCTACACTCCTCACCAAAAAAATCAACCAATTACTAAATACAGTAAATACCTAAAGTGCATAGTACTATGCTAGTACGAAAATAGATTTTTTATCATGAATAATTTGCTTGAGAGCAGAGAGTTAGCTGCACATAAGCAGTAGATGCAATATACTGTTATCAATATATTTATTCATACTGAGCGAACAATGGAAGTCGAACTATTAGAAATTCGCAACTTCATCAGCCAATACCCTCCTTTTGACCAACTTCCCGAAGAAGCATTGATCGAAGTGTCACAGAGTATCGAAATATCGTATTACCGGGCTGATACAACAATCATAGAGTTCGGCGACCGTATCCATGACCTCTTCATGATCCGCAGTGGAGTGGTCGAAATATATCGACGTACCGGTGAACTTTATAATCGTTTAGACCAAGGTGGAGTATTTGGTCAGATGGGGCTACTCACCAATAATAAAGTTCGTTTCCCAGCTAAATCTCTGAAAGATACGCTTTTATACTGCATTCCAGAGAGCCTTTTTGACACCTTATGCGAACGCTATGACGTTTTTGCAGACTTTGTTCAAGTCGAGAGCACCATCCGATTACAGCAAGCCGTCGAAGATAATAGTGATAACTCGAATACACTCACCACTTCAAAAGTAAAAACGCTACTTAGTGGCTTGCCAGTAATGGTACCAACTACCACCACAATTCAAAATGTCGCAAAAATCATGACTGAAGAAAATGTCTCTGCAGCACTGATTAACGATCCAAACCTCGCCGACGAAGGAGGCAATAGCTTTGTTGGAATAATAACCGAGCGTGACCTATGTGCTAAAGTGATTGCACATGGATTAGATGTCGATACTGAAGTTCTAGAAGTCATGTCAACAGAGCTTATCTCATTAGACCACAACGCTTATATTTTCGAAGCAATGCTTTTAATGCTTCGTTATAACGTCCATCATTTACCCATTTTAAAAAATAAACAACCGATTGGTATTGTCGAAGTTACTGACATCATTCGCTATGAGTCGCAGAATAGCTTGTTAATTGTCAGTAGTATTTTTCAACAAAACAGTATTGAAGATTTGATTATACTTTCGCATCAACTCAAAGATTGTTTTGTTCGAATGATCAATGAAGACGCTAACTCACATATGATTGGCAGAGCAATGTCGGAAATTGGACGAAGCTTTAAACAACGCTTACTCGAACTTGCAGAAGAAAAATTAGGGCCACCTCCTGTACCTTATTGTTTCCTAGCACTAGGGTCTATGGCTCGAGATGAACAGCTTATAGTGACAGACCAAGACAATGCCATAATACTTGATAATCAATATCAAGAAGCACTTCATGGCGCCTACTTTAAAGATCTTGCTACTTATGTATGTGATGGTTTAGATGCCTGTGGTTACTCCTACTGTACAGGAGAAATAATGGCAACTAATCCTGAATACCGAAAAACTCAATCTGAATGGGAAGCGTGTTTCTCAGATTGGATAGACAACCCAGTCCCTAAAACGCTTCTGAATTGTTCTATATTTTTCGACCTATACGGTGTGTATGGTAGGCTAAAATGGGCTGAGCATTTAAACGGATTTATCCTCAGAAAAGCCAAAAAGAACAATCGCTTTTTAGCCTGCCTTGCAAGGAATGCATTAAACCGAACACCACCACTTGGCTTTTTTAAAGATTTTGTGATGGAAAAAGATGGACGTCATAACAACTCTATTAATCTAAAAAGACGTGGCACTGCACCGTTAGCGGATCTAATCCGTGTTCATGCGCTTGCTATCGGGTCACAATCTCACAGCTCATTTGACCGGTTAGAAGACATTATCGAAGCAGGAATACTCCCCCATCAAAGGGAAAAGATCTTCAACACGCCATGGAGTTCATCTCCTTGGTTCGTATTCGTCACCAAGCTTTAGACATCGAGTCGGAACAGGAACCTGACAATAATATTGAACCCGAAAACATGTCCGATTTTGAAAGACGTAACCTTAAAGATGCTTTTTTAGTTTTAAGCAATGCACAAAACTTCCTCAAGTTTCGCTACACTGCCAACAGCATGAAAAGGTAAATGATGCGCTATTTTAATGATCAAGAGATCTTAAACTGGAAAGCCTTTTTCCAAATTAAAGCGTTAGAGTGTAAAGATAGTCGCCTAACTAATTTCTATAATTCAAGCACCTATTCTAATGAGGCCCAACTCAAAGACATCGAATTTGTAGCATTGGATTTTGAAACCACTGGGTTAGATGCCAATAAAAATAGCATTATAAGTATTGGACTCGTACCTTTTACGTTAAATAGAATATCTTGCCGAAAAGCAAAACATTGGTTTGTCACACCCGAAGATAAACTAAAAGAAGACTCAATTGTTATCCATGGTATTACCCATTCAGATTTGAAAGGTGCACCTAATTTATTGCGAATTTTAGAAAAGATATTAGATGAATTAGCAGGTAAAGTGGTTGTAGTGCATTATCGAAGGATCGAAAGGGATTTTTTGATTCAGCATTGCGCAATTTAATCAATGAGGGAATTATTTTCCCCGTGATCGATACCATGCAAATAGAGGCGTATATCCAACAATCTCGACCTAAAAAAATGATCGATTGGTTTAAAAAGAGTCGGCCTGTTTCTATCCGTCTTGCAAATAGTCGTACTCGTTACAATCTCCCAACCTACCCTCCACACGACGCACTTACCGACGCCATTGCCACAGCTGAATTACTTCAGGCACAAATTAACTACCATTTCAGCCCGGACACCCCTATATCAAAACTGTGGTTATAAATACTCACCACTATTGGAAAAACGTTTAATACCAACTCTACTCACCAACGCTTCAAATTAAATAAGAGCGAGGAAGCGAAAATTAATGGGCAAGTAGGCTCAACGAAAAAAAACAGGAGCTATTTGGCTCCTGTTTAATAAAATGGTTTTGATAATTTTTAGGCTTTAGGCTTTAGGCAATGCTTTTTGTGCTCTGCAATCAATTCAAGAGCTGTCTTATCACAATCAGGTAATGAAGAGTCGCTGCTATCAATTGGCGTAACTCGACTCCCCCATTTTAATAAACCCGAACCCCATGTTAATCCAGCACCAAAGGCAGCCACGAGAATATTATCACCAGGTTTAACGCGCCCTTGCTCTAGAGCTTCACACAAAGCAATAGGCACAGTCGCCGCAGATGTATTACCGTACTTTTGTATATTTACAAAGGCCTTATCTTGAGAAATCCCTGCCAAATCAGCTAATGTCTGAATAATTCTAATATTGGCTTGATGGGGGATGAGAACGTCAATATCTTGAGTACTCATCCCTGCACGTTGTAAAACGGTCTGTGCTGCAACACCCATTCCTTTTACTGCTCGTTTAAAGATATCGCGGCCAACAAAATTGAAATCGAAATAGCCATTATCAGCAGCAAAACGATCCATACTAGTACCAAATTTAGGCACCGAGAGTATATCGCGTCCTGCGGAATCACAGCCGATTAGTGCCTCTTGTAAGCCGACTTTTTCTTCCGTTCTACTAAGAATCGCTGCGCCAGCACCATCACCAAACAAAACCGCTGTATCTCGTTTACTCCAATCAATAAAAAATGAAAGGCGTTCTGCACCAATCACAAGAGCGTGTTTATAGTTACCGGCTTGAATTAGTCGTGTCGCTGTCTCTAAACCGTAAACAAAGCCAGTACAGGCGGCATTTAAATCGAAAGCAGCCGCACCAACGACGCCAAGATTTTGTTGGACCTTCGACGCAATATTAGGAATTAAAGAATCAGCTGAACAGGTAGCAACAATAATAACATCGAGATCATTCGCTTCAATACCGGCACATGCGAGTGCATGCTTTGCAGCAACAGTGGCTAATTCTGATGTATTTACATGGCTTATACGACGGCTCTCAATTCCCGTTCGAGAACGAATCCACTCATCAGAAGTTTCCATAAATGTGCTTAAATCATCATTAGATAAAACGGCCGGTGGCAGACATTTTCCCCACCCAGTTATTTCAGCGTAGTACTTCGTCATCTGTTCCTCTGTATTTCTATTGTTTTAATATGTTACGTTATATTGTATTCAAGTATACGCTTATACAGGCTCACTGATAAGCGACAATTTAAATAGGGAAAATTATGTCTACATTTAACACTCGATGCCCTTCCTGCAAAGGCATAAATAGAGTACCCGTTGAACGCGTTTCTGAAATGGCAAGCTGTGGTAAGTGCAAATCTCATTTATTTGACGGAGCACCAATTGAAGGTACCTCTGACAACATTAATGCGCTGCTATCTGCCAACACACCTGTTGTTATCGATTTCTGGGCGCCTTGGTGTAACCCTTGTGTAGGCTTCGCTCCAGTATTTTCAGATGTAGCTCAAGAGAGATTAGGCCAAATGAGATTTGTTAAAATTGATACCGAAGCGAATCAAGCATTAGCTGCCCAATATCAGATAAGAAGTATCCCGACTATCATGATATTTAAGAACGGCAAGAAAATCGACATGCTCAGCGGTGCCTTAGCGAAAGGCCAGTTCAATTCATGGCTTGATGCCGCACTCAACAAATCATCCAATTAGTTAGCTTAAAGGGACTGAAAATGAAAGATGCACCGTCTATAAACAATAAGGTGTTGCTGCTTTTTGCCCACCCTTCACTACGCCGTTCAGAAATCAATAAACCGATGTTTGAAGCTGCTGTAGAAACAGAGGGCGTTACTGCTATCGATCTTTATGCGAAGTATCCAACCTTTCAAATAGATATAGACGCAGAACAGCAGCTATTGCTGTCACACGATACCATCATTTTTCAGTTCCCTCTTTATTGGTATTCAACGCCATCTTTACTAAAAGAGTGGCAAGATCTCGTATTAGAACATGGTTTTGCTTACGGTGAAGGGGCTACTGCTTTGAGAAATAAACGATTCATGTGTGCATTAACAGCTGGTGGACCAGAGGAGGCGTATCGGAAAGATGGCTATAACCACTTCACTATCGCCGAACTTTTGCGTCCGCTAGAACAAATGGCCAATTTAACACACATGACCTACCTACCCCCTTCACTTTGTTCAGCTCAAGAACGGCAAAGGAAGAAGGCAAGTTAGTGGAGCACTTATCCGATTGGAAAGCCAAGTTAAAATCACTTGTAGCTCTTTCTTATATTGATTCTTCTACTGTTAAAGATCATAACGAGGTGGTCCTATGACCGGCTATTTTCTACAAGCATTTATTTACCTTAGTGCCGCCGTGATAGCAGTGCCACTGGCTAAGCGGTTCGGTTTAGGCTCTGTACTTGGTTATTTAGTCGCGGGGGTCGTCATAGGGCCCGTTATTGGCCTTGTCGGTGATGAGACGACATCAATCCAACACGTCGCTGAATTTGGTGTAGTGATGATGCTCTTTCTCGTTGGCCTAGAATTAGAACCTAAAATGCTCTGGGCAATGAGAAACAAACTTATAGGACTTGGCGGGCTTCAAGTTGGGTTGACAACGGCAGGCGTTACCGGTATAGCCCTGGCCTTCGGAATTACTTGGACTGTCTCTTTAACCATTGGTTTGGTGTTTTCTTTGTCTTCCACAGCGATTGTTTTACAAACGTTCAGTGAAAAGAACTTAGAAAAAGCTGAAGGCGCAAGAAATGCATTCTCGGTCCTTTTGTTTCAAGATATTGCCGTTATTCCTATGTTAGCCTTTGTTCCTTTACTGGCATTACCAGACCTAGTGGAAGCGGCAAAATCTATGGCATCGCAGGCCGCTGAACACCACGAAGAACTGAGCTTGGTTGCTGGTTTACCGAGCTGGGCTTACGGATTAGTCATTATTCTCTCCATAGGTATAGTGGTCGTTGGTGGTCATTTTCTTTCCCGTCCATTGTTCAAATACGTCGCTAAATCTGGCTTACGTGAAATTTTCACCGCGACGTCGTTAATGTTAGTAATTGGTATTGCCGCCCTTATGAGCCTAGTAGGATTGTCTCCAGCACTGGGTACTTTTTTAGCCGGTGTTGTATTGGCTAACAGTGAGTTTAGGCATGAACTTGAATCCAATATAGAACCTTTTAAAGGTCTATTACTCGGTCTCTTTTTTATCACTGTTGGCGCAGGGATAAACTTTGATGTTTTATTCAACAGTTTCGCACTAGTTATTTCTCTCACGATAGGTCTTATGCTACTGAAAGGAACGGTCCTTTTTGTTCTTGCTTTTATTTTTCGGATTAAGAAGAGTAATCGTTGGTTGTTTGCGTTGAGCCTCGCTCAGGCGGGCGAGTTTGGCTTCGTTTTGCTTAGTTTCAGCGTACAGAATCACGTTTTACCTCAAGAAATAGCTCAAACCCTTTCTTTGGTTGTAGCACTTTCAATGTTCCTTACACCGGGTCTATTCATACTTTTCGACAAAGTAATATTACCTAAGTATCAAAAAACCGAAAACGATCGCGAACCCGATACAATTGAAGAAACGGGTAATGTTATTATTGCAGGTGCAGGACGTTTTGGTCAGATCGTCACTCGCTTACTGAGTGCAAATAACGTTAAAACTACCGTTCTCGATGTAGAACCTACTCAGATTGATAACCTGAGAAAAATCAATATTAAGAGCTATTTCGGAGACGCAACAAAACCCGATTTACTTCATACCGCCGGCATTGAAAAAGCGTCCGTTATTGTGATTAGCATCGACAATAAAGAGGCTGTGAAAGAGTTAGTCGAATATGTAAAACACACCTATCCAAATGTGAAAATTATTGCTCGAGCATTTGATCGAGGGCACTCATATGCACTCCGACTAGCAGGTGCCGACACTATTATTTCTGAAACCTACTTCTCAGCATTAGAGGCGGGAAAGCAAGCACTTAAAGACGTTGGCTTTCATCCTTTTCAGGTTGAACAACAGAAAAATGCCTTTATAGCCATTGAAAATAAAGGGGCTGATAAAATGTTCGACACTTGGAAAGAAGCTTCCGAAGAGGATCGATATGATGTTGCCTATCAGAAACTATTTATAGAACTGGAAGAGGCAATAAGTTCGGCAATGAATGACGATCGCGCAGACAAGCACTCTCGAACAGAACGAGGATGGACTCCACCACCTAAAGGCTACGCCGATCTAGATAAACACACTATAGAATAAGTAGACCAATAATCTTTACCTAACGATTTGGATTACTCACTGGCGATGACATGTTTCATCGCCATATCTTTTTGAGTCACGCTGACCCCCTTAATCTGCGCGTATACTTTCTGACCTGGTTGAAGCTTAAGATCATCAAATGCCCACTTAGTGACATTCGCTTTTAACATACATATTTGACCTAAATCTAAAGTGACAGATACATTTTGGTTGCCTTGTTTGGTCTCTATAAGATCTATCTGTTTTATTGTAGCGGGTAAAATATTTCGAATAGAGGTACCAACCGCTTTTTGCAAAGTGATAGAAACATCGTTTGCTCGGATCTGCAATCGAATGGACGAATGTATTGGTTCATCGATGTGTTGAACCCACATGGATGTTTCTGTATTTAAACGTACTTTAGACAGAGCGTACTTGTCATGATGCTGACAGATCGTCGCTTCGAAAAGTGAGCTTTGTTCGGAAAATGATTGCCATGGTTTCATAGCATCTGAACCCCATACCGTTTCTAAGCTACCACTCGTTACAATGTGCCCTTCATCCATGAGTAGAATATGATCTGCTAGCCTTAAAATCTCACTTAAGCTGTGGGTTACGTACAAAATGGGGATGTTGATTTCTTGAGCCATTTTTTCCAAAAAGGGCATGACTTCTTTTTTACGAGGTAGATCTAACGACGCTAACGGCTCATCCATCAGCAACATATCTGGATTTGATAGCAGCGCTCTGGCTATAGCCACACGTTGCTTCTCTCCGCCGGAGAGATCTATCGGGAAACGATTCAGAAGATGAGACAAATTAAGAAGGTCGACAATATGATCGAACCCTTCAGGCTCTGCACTGCATTTAACACCATACAGCAAATTTGCTTTAACACTGTAGTGAGGAAAAAGTCTCGCATCTTGAAAAACGTAACCAATGTTGCGCTTTTCAATGGCCAAATTGATTTTGTTTTTGTGGTCAAAGATAACTTTTTCTTTTACCTTAATCTTTCCTTGTTCAGGCGTGATTAGTCCCGCAATAGCATTAATCAGAGAGGTTTTTCCTGAACCTGAACGACCAAAAATTGCCGTTATGCCAGATGATGGAATACGCTGCTCTACATTTAGCAACACATTACCGAGCTTGTGATTTAGTTTAATTTCTATCATCGTAACTTTGAATAACCTAAACGTTTTTGAGTCCGACGTGTAAGCCACTCAGAAACTAATAATGAAACCAGAGCAACGGCGATTGAAATAATACAAAGCCTTGCCGCAGCCACCTCTGCCCCAGGTGTTTCGATAAAGCTGTACATTGCCAAAGGTAAGGTTTGGGTCTCACCTGGAATATTTGAAACAAAGGTGATAGTTGCACCAAACTCACCTAAACTTCGAGCAAAAGAGAGCATCGTACCTGTCACGATACCTGGCAAAGTAAGTGGCAATGTAATGGTATAAAAAACCTTGAAAGGCGTTGCTCCAAGGGTTCTAGCTGCTTGTTCTAATCTGGGATCCACATTTTCTAAACTTAGCCGAATAGCTCTCACCATCAAAGGGAGCGCTACGATGGCAGAAGCTAATGCTGCTCCACGCCAACTAAAGCTAAAAGAGAGACCAAACGTATCCAATAGAAAAGAGCCGATAACGCCTTGCCTCCCCATCACAACCAGCAACAAGTAGCCAATAACAACCGGCGGTAAAACCAAAGGTAGGTGGATAAGGCTGTCTAATATCTGCTTACCATAAAATTCTTTCTTAGCCAGCAACCAAGCTAGAGCTATTCCAACCGGTATCAATCCGGCAACGGCAATTGAAGCAATTTTTAAGCTTAAAAATAGAGCTTCTAACTCAAATTCTGACAACTTTTCCGCACTCCGTTGAAATAGGTGTTACCAATTGAATCACATGACACCCAGTTAAACTAGTGGCACCCAACATCGTGACCCTATTTAAATCCGTACTCGGTGAACACCTGTTTTGCATCATCACTGGTTAAATAGTCTGCAAAAGATCTTACTTGTTCTGATTCTTTTACTATAGCCATAGGGTACTCGATACGGTCATGCAATTCGTTTGAAAATGTATCTAGAATAGAAACCTTATCATTTGTTAAGGCATCTGTTTTATACACTATACCCAGACCTGCTTCACCTCTTTCTACTAATGCTAGCGCTACGCGAACAGAATTTGTTGACGCGATCTTCTTTTTAACTGTATCCCAAACGGTTAAATTAATGAGTGATTGTTTGGCGTAAATTCCCGCAGGAACAGAATCTGGCTGACCTAATGCGATTCTTTCATTGAGTAGTACCTGATTCCAACCGGCTTTATCCGTCAAATCAAATTTATCAATCGACCTAGATTTGGGCTGTATAAGTACAAGTTCATTTTCAGCGACTACAGTGACACCTTCTTCGTGAATGACTTGTTTCGAAATCAAATAGTCTACCCACCTTGTATTTGCTGAAATATACAGATCAGCAGGCGCACCCACTTCTATCTGCCGCGCTAAAGAAGATGACCCAGCATAAATGGTGACAATTTTTACGCCACTTTTATCACTATAGCGTGCAGCCAATTCCGAGATAACATTTGTCATCGATGCAGCGGCATACACTTTAATGCTATCCGCAGCTATTGCCGCTCTAGGCGGCAATAAAAAGCATAAAGCGAACAAAATAACCAGCCGTTCCATAGACATTTCCTTTTTGATACTACTCATTTATTTTACTTTTCCGTCAAATTTACCAAAGCTGAGTTTTTTAATTGATACGCTAACATTGAAATTTGCAAAGAAGCGTCAAAATACCATGCAGATGATAATTTAGAATGCGATCAATCTCACTCACTTATCGAAATATTTCAATAAAAGAAAGATTTAGGTGGAATTTTCGTTACCGTTTCATCAAAGCGTTCAACTTTTAGTCATTCATGTGTCAAATAGTTGTCATGGCAAAATATACGTCATTAAAATAACGTCTCTCGATTCCCTCCTATAAAATTGAGAAGCGTTATAAAATCGGGCTTTCAAACCCAAAATAGTAATTTGGCATATTATTTGCTTTGAAAAACATAACTAAATTAAACAGTAAATGGAGTTTCCATGTTAAGCACGGCTCGCGCATTTTCAATAATTAGCCTTTTATTACTTTCAATAGGGTCTGTTTCTGCAAATAACTTCCCCTATAACGCGCTAGACTTTCGTATTGGAGCTAGCCCAGCCACCTTTGGCGCAGCTTACAGCATGCAATTTATGGAAAATGCCCACTTTATTGTACGCGGTGATAGTGAATTTTCGAATGACTACGATGTAGCTGCTGGTGTCGGTTTTAACGGTCCAATGAATCAATTTGTGGATATTACAGGTCAAATGTTAATACACAACATTAAAGATGACACATCAAATCTTATTGGTAATGAGTGGCTTCCAGAGTTTAATGTTGGTACGAGAATTTGGTTTTTGGACAATGTTGAACTACATGGAAAACTAGGTTGGTTAGTTGACGACGATGAAAACCATCTAATCTATGAAGCTGGTGCTCGTTTCCATTCGACGCAACAATTAGCACTGGGTGCCTCTATCCTTGATAATGGTGTGTATGGTAGTCAAATGATGATACATACTCGCTTTCACTTTTAAATAGAATTCATACTACTGCTTGTCAACATACATTAAATTGACTTTATTGCCGTATATTAGACGCTTATCAGTAAGCGTCTTTTTTTTGTCTTTATGAAAATAACTATCATTCTTTGTATATATGTTGATGAAGATATACTATTAACAATAGTTAAGATTCCCCACTTATTAGATACGGTTCAAGGATTGGCTTCTTCACCTCATGTTAATTGAAATTTCTAAACGGTTCTCAAACAGAGTTTTTCTCCGTTATCTTGCTATTTTGTCCTTAGTTTTTGGTTTGGGGATCCCTAGTAGTTCTTTAGCTCAGGAACCTGAGATTGTAAATATAGGCGTACTGGCTAAGCGCGGTAAAGACATTACCAAACAGCGTTGGTCAGCGACAGCTATCTATTTAACTAAGCTCATACCGACCAAACGGTTCAACATCGTACCGCTCAAATTTGATGAAGTGGATGCAGAACTTGATAGAGAGTCTATTGATTTTGTTCTTGTTAACCCAGCGATGTATGTTCAACTAGAGAGCACATATAACGTATCAAGAATTGCTACTCTTGTTTCTAATTATTCTAGTAATTCGGACGCCACTTTAGGTTCCGTTATCATATCCAGATCCGACTCACTAACATTGTCGTCTTCGAACGACATACTCTATAAATCCGTTGCGGCAGTAAGCCCACGTTCATTAGGTGGGTGGCAAATAGCATTAGGTAGACTCAGTCGCGATGACATTGATATACAATCCGATTTAAAAAACCTTCGATTTCTCGGTACTCATGATCTGGTTATTCAAGCTGTTTTAAAGGGTGCCGCCGATGTTGGTATCGTTCGAACCGGAACTCTTGAACAAATGGAAGCTGAAGGAAAGATAAATTTACAAGATTTTAGTATCCTTCCTAGTGATGAGACTGATCCTGAATTCACTCAGCTTACTAGTACGGGGTTGTATCCTGATTGGGCTTTCGCAAAATCAGCCCATGTTGACGATGTTGTTGCTAGACAGGTTGCTGCAGCATTACTCGTTATGAACTCGCAAGATGAGGCTGCATATACAGCTGACATTTCTGGGTGGACGACCCCAAAACATTACGCTTCCGTTCACGCGTTACTTAAAGAGCTCAAAATTCCGCCTTACCAAAAACTAAATGAAGATGACGATGAAGGTTACCTACTTGAGCTTGCGTCAGAACATACTTCGCTAGTATTTTCTGTCATAACGTCCTTTATCGTTTTGATATTTATGTACTTTAGACAGAAAGTATTAACCAAAGAACTGCGTCATGCGCAAAACTCACTTAAAAATTACTCTAATCGATTGCAGCTCGCGGCAGCAGCCGGAGAGCTCGGTATATGGGAATGGAATGTAAAGCAAGACAAGTTTTATTCCGATGATAGAACAAGTCAGATATTTGGCGTTAATAAACCGGACAACGTTTATACCTCTTATGATTGGTTTAGCCGAGTGCATCCAGATGACATCGACAAAGTCCAAACCGCCATGAATTTGTCACTCAGCGACAACGTGAAGTTTGATGTAGAGTATCGAATAGTTAAAAGTAACAACGAATTTTGTGCTGTAAGAAGTGCCGCAATTCATCGATATAGCAAATCAAGAAATGGATTAGTTGTAAACGGAGTAACCTGGGACATATCCAACCACCAGAGGTTGGTCGAAGAAAATAAAAAGCTTGCTACCCTGGACCCACTTACCAATGCGAAAAATCGACGTGGTTTTTTTCCATTAGCTCGAGCAGAGTTTAATCGTTGTCGGCGCTATGGGAATAGACTCGCACTATTAATGATCGACATCGATAATTTTAAACAAATTAACGATGTAAACGGTCACTCAACTGGTGATGCATCACTCGTTACGTTATCTGAAATTTGTCACTCAGTTTTTAGAAATAGTGATTTATTTTGTCGTATGGGTGGTGAAGAATTTATCGCCTTACTACACGAAAATACCATCGACCAAGCCCAAATTGTGGCAGAACGTTTACGTAAAGAAATTGAAAACGCATCTGTAACAACAAAGGGAATTTCTACCAAATTTACAGTCAGCATCGGCATTTCTGTTCTTATAGAATCAGACCAAACGATCGAAGATACCATCAGTCGTGCAGACAAAGCGTTGTACAAAGCCAAGCAACAAGGAAAAAACTGCATTGTAAGCGACATATAAAGACAAAAGGGATGTACATAGTACATCCCTTTTTGAATAGCGATTAACCTACCATTGGTTATACATCATAAGTTGTAGATGACGTATTACCACCAGTACCAGTCCAATTAGTATGGAAAAATTCACCAAGCGGTTTATCTACTCTTTCATACGTGTGGGCGCCAAAATAATCCCTTTGTGCCTGTATCATATTGGCTGGCAGACGTGACGTTGTGTAGCCATCTAAGAAGGTTAGCGCCGATGTCATTGTCGGCATAGGCAAACCTATTTCCAATGCTTTTGCCGCAACCTTACGCCACGCTGGCAAGCTATCAACTAAAATATCTTTAAAGTACGGATCAGAGCCTAGGAACTGAATATCAGGATTGTTTTCATACGCATCTCGTATGTTTCCTAAAAAGGCACTGCGTATAATGCACCCACCACGCCACATAAGCGCTACATTGCCATAATTTAACGCCCAATCATTTTCTTCAGACGCTTCTCTTATCAACATGAAGCCTTGAGCATAGGAGATAATTTTAGACGCAAGAAGAGCTTGACGTACCGCTTCAATCCACACTTTTTTATCCCCTTGGATCGGTGAAATCGTCTTATTAAATAGTTGCTCTGCTTCAATACGTTGGTCTTTTAATGATGAAAGACAACGAGCAAAGACTGACTCAGTTATCAGTGTAAGTGGTATCCCTAAATCCAAAGCATTGATACCGGTCCACTTCCCTGTACCTTTCTGGCCTGCTGTATCCAAAATCTTTTCAACCAAAGGGTTACCGTCTTCATCTTTATAGCCCAATATATCGGCAGTAATATCGATCAAATAACTGTCTAGTTCGGTGGATTTCCACTCTTCGAATATAGCTTGCATCTCTTGATGTGATAAGGACAACCCTTCTTTCAAGAAGTGATACGCTTCGCTAATAAGTTGCATGTCACCATACTCAATACCGTTATGGACCATTTTGACAAAGTGGCCTGCACCGTCCTTCCCAACCCAATCACAACAAGCCTCACCAGATTCTGTTTTTGCAGATATGGCTTGGAAAATAAGTTTAACATGTGGCCATGCTTCAGGTGCTCCACCAGGCATGATAGACGGGCCGAATCTAGCGCCCTCTTCACCGCCGGATACACCAGTTCCTACAAAATGAATGCCTTTTTCTTTGAGGCCCGCAACACGTCTATTTGTGTCTGGATAGTTTGAGTTTCCACCATCGATAATGATGTCCCCTTCATCAAGTAACGGGACCAATTGATCAATAAAATGGTCAACAACATCACCTGCTCTTACCATAAGCATGACTTTGCGCGGTGAGTCGAGTTTATCGACCAGATCTTGCATCGAGTTTGCGCCGATGATGTTGGTTCCTTTAGCAGGACCTTGAATAAATTCTTCTACTTTTGAAACTGTACGGTTATATGCAACAACTTTAAATCCATGATCATTCATGTTTAAAATAAGGTTTTGTCCCATCACGGCTAAACCAATTACACCAATATCACCTTTCATTTTTACTCTCCGTGAGACAGCAGTTTGGCTGCCTGTAAATCTAAAAACCACTCAGTTTGACCGTGGGTGGACTTAATATTTGCCGCCGGATAGGGTAATATCCCGGCTGAATTTTGTTGTATTTCTTTAAGTATTGGTGCTTTATTTTCACCAAGTACTAAATAAGTAATTCGCTTTGCGTTTTCTATTAAACGTGTACTTTTAGAAACTCGAATTTGACCGCTTTCCGGTTGAGTCGCGACAATAGCGATAGCGGTTTCCGTATAGTCGGTTCTATTAGGGAAAAGAGAAGCGGTATGACCATCGGTCCCCATACCCAAAATAATCCAGTCAAATTCAGGAAGACCGTGATTAGATGGAATTATTTCCATCATTTCCTCAGAAAATCTTATTGCCTCGCTGCTGGGATCGTTTTCACCCAATATTCGGTGAACATTAGCCTCAGGGATCTCTATGTTCTTAAACAAAAGCTCGTTTACTTCGCCATAATTACTCTCAGGATCTGTGGGCGCGACACATCGTTCATCTCCCCACCAAAAATGAATGTTTTCCCAATTGATATCTTGATTATATGGAGTATGAGCTAATTTTTTGAACCATAATTTGGGTGTACTTCCCCCAGATAGAGAAACGTGGATATCTCTCCCTTCTTTGCTAAGGCTAAGTAGTTTTTCTGAAAGTGAGTAAACAACTGCATCTGGGCTTTCGAATACTTGATAATTCATCTTTATAACTCGCAATAATCCGTATTAGTTAAGTTTTTACAAGGGAATCGCCATTTTCGGTTGTCGTCATGTAGTAGCTGATCGGCCTCTAGTGGTCCCCACGTTCCGGCTGCATAACCAAACAAATGTTCTGGGTTTTGCTTGTAGTTTAAAATTGGTTGTACAAACTGCCAGCAAGCTTCAACTGCATCGGTACGAGCAAACAGCGTGGCATCACCTTTCATACAATCCAGGATCAGTCGTTCATATGCGGTGAGCATATTCGTCTCTTGCAGATCTTCATAGTGAAAATCCATAGAGACTTCTTTGGCTTCAAAACCAGCACCAGGTTGTTTTAAACCGAAACTGAGTAGAATCCCCTCGTCCGGTTGAATTCGAATAATGAGCTTGTTTTCTGGTGCATTAACACCAAATACTGGGTGTGGTGTATTTTTGAAGTGAATAACAACTTCTGTGACACGGGTAGGTAAGCGCTTTCCTGTACGAACATAAAAAGGAACACCAGCCCAGCGCCAATTGTCTATAAACATTTTTAAACCTACATAGGTTTCTGTACGGGAGTCTTCCGAAACACCGTGCTCTTCACGATACCCGGGAAGTTGCTTACCACGAACCATCGATTCCGTATATTGACCTAGGACTAAATTTTTGTTCAGATCTTCTTCACTTAACGGTCTAAAGCATTGCATGACTTTGACGGCTTCATCTCGTATTGAGTCGGCGTTGATGACGGATGGCGGTTCCATGCCAACCATTGCAAGAACTTGAAGCAGGTGGTTTTGGAACATATCTCTAACCGCGCCAGCACCGTCGTAATACCCACCCCTTTCTTCCACCCCTAAAAATTCCGCCGAGGTGATCTCTACATGATCGATATATCTATAATTCCACAACGGTTCGAACATGGCATTTGAAAATCGCATAACCAATAGGTTCTGTACGGTCTCTTTACCAAGGTAATGATCTATCCGATAGATTTGATGTTCTTTAAAACAAGCATGAATTTGTAGGTCAAGAGATTGGGCTGATTCTAAATCGTAACCAAATGGTTTTTCTACTATCAGGTTTTTCCAGCCGTGACTCTCATCATTAAGGTTAACTTGTGCCAAGCATTCAGGTATAACTCCGTACAGACTAGGTGGTGTCGATAAGTAGTAGACCGTGTTACCAGCCGTTTCATGCTTTTGTTCAAGCTCATTAAGCTTGTCTTTTAGCGTGACATACTCTGCAGAATTTGATGTATTGATGGCCACGTAATATAGGTGGTTACAAAATTCGTCTAGTCGTTCCGTGTCTATTTTTTCGTTCTCTATTAACGATTTCTTTAATTTATCCCTGAAACTAGCGTCACTAAACGCCGTTCTACTTACTCCAAGAATTGCGAAATCAGTAGGCAACATCTTATTTGCATACAGATGATAAAGAGCAGGTATTAACTTACGATGTGTAAGATCGCCAGAAGCACCAAATATAACGATGGTATTGTTTTCTGGACCAACAATTTGTTCTAAATTATTCATAAAAATCTCATAAGGTAATCAACCGAGTGTTTACTGTTCGAAGAGGTATAGTCCTCCACATCATAGTACAAAGGTGAGACCGAAGTTTTAAAAACTTCTTTCAGCATGCTAAAAGTTACTGGTAACATTGATAATGTATAATAAACGCTAACATTGCTCAAGGGTTTGTTCTTGCAAGAATACTTGGTAAATCCATTTTAGATAAGTTGGTAAACCCTATTATTATAATAGGTAAAACCTTTTATGGTTTTTGACTACCAATGACAGTAATCGAGTGTTCAAAATTTCGTTGATTCCGCGAGTATATCAAGTCCTTTGTGGTCAATAAGTAAAGTGTTTTTAAAAAGACCTGCCTTCAAATATTTACCCCATCGCGCAGATTCTATCTAAAAGTTTATTGAGCCGAGTGAGTGCTATTATTCATTAGAAAAAGGGAAATGATTTTTAAGGGAAATAACAAGGTTGAACGAAGTGACCGCCAATAATTGTCGTTCAACTATTGGCGGTCACTACTTCAGTACAGATTTTAATGAAAGAAAAAGCGTGTTATTTACGCATATTGCTTAACCATTTGATTCCATGCGAGTTGTTGTTCATGGAAGCGAAGCTTAATTTGTTCGTATTCAAGTTTAAGAACTGAGTGTTCATAACGTTTAACTAGCGTTTCTTTTTTTCCTTCGAGTAACTTTTTCTTAATCTCGTAGTAGTCACTCATATATTTAACCAGCAATTCGCATTCGTCTTGCAATCGAATAGCTACTTGGACATTATTTGGCACTTCACTGAGGTTATTTTTAGCCTTACTAAGCAAAGCTAACGCCTTCGCTTTTTCAATCCTTAGCTTAGGAGTCACTCTTAGGTTACCCGCTAATCCAACCCATGAACAACTCTTAATAAACCATTTAGTAGGGTCATATTGCCACCAGCGGATACCATTTCGGTAATCACTTTCAAATATGTGATGAAAATTATGATACCCCTCACCGAAGGTTAGCACCGCTAAGAATCCATTATCTCTAGCAGTATTTTTAGTAGTGTAAGGCTGAGAACCCCAAATATGAGCTAATGAATTAATAAAGAATGTAGAATGGTGACTTAAGAACAACCTGACCGCCCCTACAATCAAAATCATACCCCACAAATCGTTATATAAGACACCAAGAAGGATCGGAACACCAAAATTGGTCAATAGTGCCAGAGCAAGATAGTATTTATGTTGCCACATCACTACTTTGTCTTTCTGAAGATCTCGACAGTTACCGTATTCATGGTAAATATCTGCATTATAGTTTCTTAACATCCAACCTATATGAGAATACCAAAACCCTCTTTTCGCGGAATACGGATCTTTGTCATTATTATCAACAAATTTGTGATGAGGACGATGATCTGAAGACCAATGCAGGGCACTATTTTGCAAAGCAAACGCGCCACCAATGGCATAAATATATCTAAGGCTTGTATGTGCTTCATACGCCTTATGAGCCCATAGCCTATGGTATCCAGCCGTAATCGATAAGTTACAAAAACTAAAAGTAATGAGAAACCATATACCATGCTCCCATCCGTATCCTTGATAATATCCGTATAAAGGTGCCACGATTAACGCCAGTATAGCTGTAGTCGCAAAAACTAAAACGTTAAGCCAGATTAGTGGTGGTTTATTACTTGAGTTCATGATCCTTGCCATTTGAGAGTACACTTGTACTCTAGAATATCAGCGCACACTTGTACGCTCAACAAGTTTATTCAGAAATGTGTTTCCGTACACATTTATTAAATAACATAAAACACAATCCGTCCTCTTCACCAATGTCATGCATATTGATACTAGAGCATCTCTTGGGCAATCAAACGGAGCAAAAAAGTCTCACGTTCGATACTCATACCCTTTTTAGGGTTCTTAGCGATGGTTTCTTCGTTATGTTCAATGGCATCGAAGATATTGATCCAAAGAGGACGCATTCCATTATTAACTTCGTGCGCTTCAAAAGCCGTATTACCGAGTTCTCGATCTATTCTACAAGTATAGCAATAAGATATTTGATGCATTACATCTGCATTGTCTTTATGCCATGGGCGAAATTCTTCATATATTCCATAAGGTTTGATGTTATGAATATTCTGTGCTCCCGTCTCTTCTTCTAGTTCACGAACCATACCGCTAATAATATCTTCTCCTTCATCTAAGCCGCCACCGGGTATCGTGTAATCATGGTATCGTTCGGTATAGAGCATCAAAATGTTTTCTCCATCCAAAACAATCGCTCTAGCGGCATCGCGCTTAAATACCGTCTTGTTATCTAAGTGATCTATATCAGGGTGAATTTGCGTTCGAATGTGTCTCATAGAGGTGTCAGCTAAATCTGGATTAATGTGAATGGCGCGCATGTTATCACAAGCATCTATAGTTTTAGTAACTCAGCTACGCTCGATAAAGTAATGCATGGCAACATTTTTCTTAATTTTTAACCAATATGTCTTTTTTTCTAAATTAACCTACACTTACAAGAAAATTAATATTAAATTGATAGTCTAAAGTCCGGCGGAGAAAGTGAATGAAAAAATTAAATTGGTTGGTTGGGTTAGGCGCTGTTGCCATATTAGCGGGTTGTGCCGGTTCAAATGAACCAGACGAATATGATGTGGAAAGTTATGATCCAATTTCAAATCCAGCTTCGGTTTTTTGCGTGCAACAAAACGGAGAACTTCAGGCTTTCGATGAGAATGATCAACGCGTGATGTATTGCGTTCTCTCTGAAGACGAAAAATACGAACAGTGGGAATACTACAAAGAGAACTACGGAAAAGAAAAAGAGTAGTTATAACCCAAAAGCCACGCTTTAAACGCGTGGCTTTTAGTTTTTTGCAATAATAGTTTATGGACTGCTATGTCAAATCTATTTCTGATTCAATACATATAGAGTCGTGTCTCCAGTAACCAATATCGCAATCTATCAGCTCTCCATGTTGATCATAGTTCGCTTTTTGGATGAGCATGGCTGGGGTACCAGAGGTTGCTCTTAGTGCAACAGCGATATTACCAATCAAAGAAGTTGAGCAAATTCGATAATGTGTTTTCTTTAAGATGACATCATATTTATTTCTATATGTTTCAGTTAACGAAACGGAAAGATCACACTCTAGAAGCTTTGGAAGCGAAAGAGGTTTAATATATTTTTTGACATAAGCCACCGGTCTATCTTCTAAAGAACGTACTCTTTCTAGGCAATATACATCTGAAAAAGCAGGTAATTCTAGTAACTGGCAAGCCTGTTTAGTTGCCAACATACTTTTTGCTGAAATTAATTCAGTCGAAGGCAATCGCGACTGTAATGAAGCCATCATCTCAAAGTTCAAAGAACTGGTAGGATCATAACGAAGTGGTTCTGGAGAAATAAACCATCCTCGTCTATCTTCGCGGTAAATTTTTCCTTCTGCCTCTAACAGCGCTAATGCTTCTCGAAGCGTCACCCGAGTTGTATCGAATAACTCGGCAAACTTTCTTTCCGCTGGAAGCTTCTGCCTTTGCTTTAAAGCACCTGAATCAATCTGCTCTAGAATCGCTTCTTTTATTTTTATGTATTGCACTCACCATCCTTCTTTGTCACGTACGCAAGGCTTTTCATTCAGCTATAGATGATATCACCCATTTTGTTATACCCGTCAAAATTTATCGGACAGTTATCGGCAGAATCATGGTCAATATCGAACCTTCTCTATTATATTTAGTTTGTAACTTCTACACTCTACTAAATTGCATCAGTAATTAACACTGTCCTATCAAGGTGTTAAACCATGCTGCTTAAAAGACAAATGTATTCATATTTTTCTACACTCAATTTTTACCCTTATAAAAGGAACTTTATCAATGAGGCCTTCTACCATCGCAACGATTTTCGCAACGGTTATGTCGTTTCAAGCCAATGCATCAGATTGTGGCGCAGTAACCATTGCTGATATGAATTGGAACTCAGCCAGCTTAATGGCGAATATCGACCAATTTATCCTAAACAATGGTTTTGACTGCGAAGCAGAGTTACTACCAGGAGACAGCCTACCAACAGGCACGTCGATGATAGAAAAAGGAAGACCAGACGTTGCTCCCGAGCTATGGACAAACAGCATCAAAGAAGCACTCGATCAAGGTGTGAAAGACAAAAGACTTCGCTATGCGGGAAAATCTTTATCCGATGGTGGTGAAGAGGGTTTTTGGGTTCCTGCTTATATGGTAGAGCAGTATCCTGAAATGCGGACCATACAGGGTGTTATTAAACATGCAAATTTATTTGAACATCCAGAAAATGACGAAAAGTTTGCTTTCTATAGCTGCCCTGCTGGATGGACATGCCAAATTACGGCTGAACATCTGTTTAATGCACTTAAACTAGAAGACTATCAATTTGAAATAGTTGATCCAGGGTCAGGTGCCGCATTATCTGGTGCTATTGCAAAAGCGTATGAGCGCAAGAAACCTTGGTTTGGTTATTACTGGTCTCCCACACCTGTTCTTGGTAAATATGAAATGGTTAAGGTTGATTTTGGTAGTGGTATAGACTTAGATGAGTACATCAACTGTACAACTCAAGCTGAATGCGAAGCACCAAAAGTAACCATGTACCCTCCTTCCCCAGTCCACACCATAACGACCGAAAGCTTTGCTGTAAGAGCACCAGAAGCCTATGAGTATTTTGCAACACGCGGGTTTACCAACAAAGTGATGAGCCAACTATTAGCATGGATGGAAGATAACCAAGCAGATTCAGAAGAGGCAATGCAATACTTCTTTATGACTTACCCTGACATCTGGAAGTCTTGGGTTCCTGAAGAAGTAGTAAAAAAAATAACCAAAGCTCTATAAATTATTTGGTTATGTATAATTGAGATTAATTAATACACGTAATTTTGCTATCAAGTTTGGTTTATAAGTATTTAACTTTAACAACCCTTCACTTTTATAAAAATGGTTCTACATCGCCATTTTTATAAAAGTGTAATCCATAGGCTCAGTCTAGGAATGTAACAGACATAAACAATTGGTTAGACATCCGGTTAAAAAATAAACTACCATGACAGAACTTGTAAAATTAAGGTGTCAAAAGGCCTACCGAAAACAGTAGCGACATTGGTACATTAAGGATGGACAGTTGGATTACGTAGAAAGTAGTTGGGCTTTAATAACTAATCTCGTTTTGATTACCGTATTTGGTGGCAAGCTTTATGATCTTTATGCAAAATCATGGCTCGCGCACACGGGAAAATATGTCACATCTGGCGAAATAACTTATAGCGAATGTGCTCCTCAAAATGCCCGAGCCATGCAATATCTAGAGTCAGACCCAGAAGGAAATTACTCCACGTTACTGACTTACGTGTACACGGTCGATAACAAACGTTTCGTAAACAACTATTTAACCAGTGAGTTAAGTAAAGCCACAGTGAAGGAAAAGTTTAAGAAAGGTGCTAAAATCGACGTATTCTATTCACCTCGGCTCCCTAGCTATTCATTTATTGAAAAAGCGCCAAGCAGAAACGAAATATTCAAACGCTTCTTTTTCAAAAAGTTTATTTCGCCCATTGTATTTCTAAATTTGGCTTCGTGTATTTTTTGGTACCTCTTTTTAGCGGCAAATTGAGTTCCACTCATAACTAACGGCGAGCAGGAAGTTCAGGCATTTCGTCTTTAGAAATATAACCATCGTTATTTCTATCTATTCGACTAAAATCTTTGGCTAATGGCCCTTTTACTTCTTGCTTAGAAAGCTTTCCATCATTATTAGTATCCATCATTGTAAATGGGTCGCCACCTTGGGAAGGATCTCCATTCATAGGTCTATCCATAGAGAACTGTGCCTTCATTCCCATACTTGGTAAATCATCGGAAAGTCCTGAACTAGCTTTATTTTGCCTAATTTCATGGCCTGTTAAGGTATAGGTTTTTCCTTTCCTTGATAACCTTATAGGTTGTTGAGTAAAAACAGCCCTACCGCCAGCAACACAACGTACATAGTTTTCGATACGAATCGCGTCTCCTTGTGGCCCATGCCCCGTAGGATATTGCAGCGCATCACCCGTTTTAGGGTCACTTCTCTGAGAACCAGCGCCATGTACATCCATCCACTGCCCTCCCATATATCCAAGCGAACGTCCAAATGCCACATAAGATGCATTTTTGCCATTTTTTAGGTTTTTATGAGTAGTACTACTCCAAAAATTTGGGTAATCAATTTTATCCGACTCACCGACGATTGAACTGACTAAAAAAAGAGGATTTATAGCAGCGCTATTTGTTGTCTCAGGAGAGCGTGAATAATCAACGATAGATTGTAATTCTTTTACATCAGGTAATCGCCAATCACTTCGACCGGCTTGGGTTAGGTTTTCACAATAAGAAAGTGCTAAGAGCCAGTTTACACCCATCCCACTGTCACCTTTTTGCCACACTAATCCTGTTGCTTTATCGGTAATCGTGCCATCTTTGTTGTCGATATAAAGATTTATTCCATAATCGATATTTCCTCTAACCGCCATCACGTAAAACGTTTTCTCTCCACCTTTAGGGCTTTTTAAACCATACCCTTTGATTCGCCCGTCAATGAAGTTAACGCCAAATACGGTTTCATCGCCCTTCATCGTTGTCGTAACATATTTTGTACTACTAACATACTGCGAATCAATTAGTCTCTCGCCAGACGCCGTATCTCCAGAATCGAAGCCGAATACCTTATCGTCAATAAAAGGTACTATATCGATATTTCCAGCATTGTTTAATCCACTAGGATCTTGCCCATCAAACATGATTAAAGAATATAGCTCCTTTATAGTAGGCAAACGCCAATCTTCATAACCACCTTGATTTAGATTTAAACTATATTGAAGAGCTTCCTCGTATGTGAGTTTATCGTGGACATCTATTTTACCATCTTTATTAATATCAATGCTTTGAGTCCACGTCAGGCGCGTCACGTTATCTGTGACTGTACCATTTCGATTATCTGTATAGCTGGGTATATAGCCTCGATATTGCGAGTCTTGCCCGAATGTTTTTCCGTCTTTATTAGGGCAAAGTTCAAGGGCATTAGAAATACCGAAGCAATCCGTTTGGTTGGTTTCTACGATTGGGTATGAAAGAGACGTCGCGTCAGCGTTAGAGGTTTGATTAGCAAACCCAGGAGCTGAAATCATTAAAATCCCAAACATAGCAACACTTTGGTACCATCCTCGTGATCTCATTTGGTTAAAACGTCTATCGGTCATGAACAGCTCCTCTTTATTTATTACATCACTTTACACTGTAAAATAGGAGAAAATGTGGAGCAATAATGTGTTTTTGAAGACAAACTATTCACACATACCTATGCGATTTGCATTTAGTTATTCCAAAAGAGCTAGGTGCACTAACTGGAGTAAAGGAGAGTCGATGCTATCTATTTAAACAAGATTTGCTTAAATTCGATGTTAGGTAACTCGTCAATAAACTTAAAAAATGACAAGCCAATTAGAGTAATACGTAAATAGGGAATCATATGGTTTGTTGGATAATGTTGGTACAACCTCCGGTCCAACATTACCCCCGATCATTATTCGCTTAGTTGCATAATATTTCTGGCACTATAGCTCAAATTTATATCCCACGCTGTAAATTGACTTAATGTAGTCGCATTCACTATCGACCTCTTGGAGTTTTTTACGTAGGTTTTTAATATGGCTATCTATTGTTCTATCCGTTACGACGCGACCATCGTCATAAATGCGATCCATTAACTGTTCGCGACTATAAATCCGGCCTTCATTTAAGTACAAAAAATGCAACAGTTTGAATTCAGCGGGGGTTAAAACCAATTCTTTACCACGTAGCATTGCTTTCATAGAAGGTGCATCAATCATAAAGTCTTTCTGTTGTGGTTGATCTGTGTTCGAGTTTTCACTTCGCCTTAATACGTTTTTGATTCGCGCAATGACTTCACGTGGGCTATATGGTTTACAAATATAGTCATCTGCACCTAACTCTAAACCTAATAGGCGGTCAATTTCATCTACCTTGGCCGTCGCCATAATGACCGGCACTTGAGAAAATGTCCTTAGTTCTCTAAAAATATCTAATCCGTCACGGACTGGAAGCATTAAATCAAGAACGATTAAGCTTGGTTGGTTTGCTTTCACCCAACTTATCACCTCTCCCCCATTGTTAATCTGATATGAGCGCATACCTGAATGTTCAATATATTCACATAACACGTTGGCTAACGTTGGTTCGTCTTCAACAACTAATATGAACCTGTGATTTACAGTGGTCATTTCTACACCTTTGACTTGGGAAAACTAATTTCTATTTTTAAACCACCCAGTTCAGAGTGGCTAGCGATTATAGTTCCGCCGTGTGCCAGAACTATATTTTTGCATATCGATAACCCTAAACCAGAACCACCACTCGCCCTACTGCGAGATTTATCTACTCGGTAAAGCCTATCAAATAACTTCGGTAGAGAGTCATTTGGAACACTAGGATAGCTATCTTGAAAGATAACACTTAGGAAGTCGGCATTTTGAGAAACCGAAATAGCAATAGCCCCTGGCTTGTCGGTATACCGGATACAATTTTCCATTAAGTTTAAAAACAACTGTGTTAGCGCATTTTGATCCCCTTTTATTATCGGATCTTCACCAGCTAAAGCGCTGAGTGTAATGGCCAGTTTTTTCTCCTTCAGACGTATTTCATTCTGATTGACAACATTCGCGACAATAGAAGATATATTTGTTACTTCTGTAAATTCAAATTTCACGCCAGAATCAGATAGAGATAACTCATAGAGATCGTTTACTAGCTTTCCTAACGTCAAAACTTGTTGATGTAGCGAACTAATGTATTGAGGTTCAGGTTTTCTAATACCGTCTTGAATCGCTTCAATTTCACTGCGTAATACAGTAATTGGAGTCCTTAGTTCGTGAGAGATATCAGATAACCACTGTTCTCTATCTGATTTCTGTTTCTTAAGTGCTTGAACAAGTTGATTAAAAGCCAATGTTAATTGAGCAAGTTCATCGCTGCCCTTTGTATTAAGCTGAAAATCTAACTCACCTCTTTCAACAGCGGTTGCCCCTTCGTGAAGCGCTTTCAGAGGCTTTAAAAAATGACGTACTAGATAAAACGCAATAACAAAAGAAAACAAAATAGTTAATGCCATCACGCTGAATGTATTTTTGCTCTGCTGCTGAAAAAACTCTCGGCGAGTTCTTCAGAAATACTTTTGTTTTGGAGTATGCTCAACCAACCAACGACTTTATCTTCCACGACTATTTCTATTTTGACTTGCTTGGAAATACTGGCTTCATACTCTAAATTTTCTGGTAAGCCCAAAATTGAACGATGATGGTCATCAAGCAGATTAATTCGAACACTTAAAGGGACAAGAGCCGAGTCTTTATTTTCTTTGTGTTTATCAAAGCGAGGTGTATCATGGCCTTTACCAGGAGGGTGATCGTTAGGAAGTCCTTGAGGCGGTGGTGGCTCGCCAAACTGGTTTAAAATCCCTGCCCATAGGTATGGTGCTGACGTTAAGCGTTGCCAACCGAACGTAGGTGAATAATATCCTTTCAATTTCTCAGCCATGAGTTCTGCTTTTTCAACTTCTTTGTTATTTAAATAGCTTTGCAATCCATTCTGAAAGCTAGAGCTTACCAACCAGGTCATGGTTCCTAGCATGACTACGCATACAAGTAGTATAGAAACAAAAAGTTTAGTAAAAATAGAAAGTCGCACAAACGCACCGAAATTTAAAAAAGTCCTGTAAGTATACGATGGTCCACTATTTTTGTCATAACAGAGCGTTAATCTCCACTATTTCTCCATACTTTTATTGGTTTAACTCTCCAAATTTAACTATCCAAGTTATGAAATTTCAAACAGCCCAACCTAAAAAAAGGAGTTGCAACGTGCAACTCCTGCTAGGTAGCCTGATATGCTATCCCCTATCCCCTATCACCAATTAGTTAATACCATCAACTGCATTTAATCCTATTAACTGTATTTGTTCCCATTAACTGCATTTTTTCATATTAACTAATAGTGGTGGCTACCCAAAATCATACAATATTGAGTGGTTATAGATTTCGCCCGGATGAAGAATATTAGAAGGAAACGCATCTATATTTATGCCATTCACATAGTTTTTTGGTTCCAAACATAACGCGGAAAATCGAGAGTAGACTGCTCCGTTCTTCCCTTTTACATCATTTAGATTGTGTCCGTTATAGAAGTGTAACGTCTGCTCATTTGAGCTTATCTTCAACTGTCGACCAGCTGCACTGAGCGTCGCCATTAATATCAACTCTTTATCGTGATTATCCATTACATATGAGTGGTTAATTCCTTCGTCATGCATTTCTTGTACACTAGTCGTTAACAAGGTCGGAGCACTGAAATCCATACAAGTATTTGCAACATCCAATACTTTACCCGTTGGCATGCGGTCTTCTTTTTGCTCTAACAGAAACGTAGAGTTGAGCTGTAAAACATGATTTTCAATGGAACCGCTATCATGCCCATTCAGGTTGAAGTAACTATGTTCAGTAAAACTAACAGGCGTTGCCATATCTGTCGTGGCCGTCATCTCAAGCTTTAGCAGGTTTTTATCGGTTAAGGTATAAACCGCATCTACAACGACATTTCCAGCGAAGCCTTGCTCACCGTCTTGATCAAACAGTTTTAGGTGAAGAGCGACAAACTCTTTCTCTTGCTTTATTTCAATTAAGCGCCAAACTCGCAAGTTATAACCTAAATAACCGCCATGAAGGTTATGTTTGCCGTCATATACGTTAGCATTCAGTTTGTGGGTTTTACCTGCTAATGTGTATTGTGCACCTTCAATACGATTTGCAACTCGCCCTATTAATGCTCCCATAAAATGTTGCGGCTCAGCATAAGATTTGATTTCATCATATCCAGCGACTACATCAGCAATATTGCCCTTCTCATCCGGAACCCAAAGATGAGTAATTATGCCCCCAAGTTGGCTAATTTTTACCTTCATTCCTGTGTTATTGGAAAGCGTAAATATATCAACGTTTTGGTTATAAAACAGGCCATGTTTTTCACGTTCAATTTTCATATATCTCACCAGATTTGGCATGCAAAAATCTGCGGTACTCAGTTTGAGTACCGAAAATTAATAGAATTACGGGTTAAATAGACCTAAGGATTAATAACGTTTTGTGGATGACCATTAAGATGTGATTTCACGTTTTCAGCAACCGTCGCCATTATACGAGATCTTGCATCTAATGTAGCCCACGCAACGTGTGGCGTAACCACACAGTTTTTTGCATCTAATAATGGATTGTCAGCTTCTGGTGGTTCTTGATGAAGTGTGTCTAACCCTGCTCCGGCGATAGTTCCGTCGTTGAGTGCGTCTGCAAGATCTTGCTCGACGACCAATTGTCCTCTCGACGTATTAATTAAAAAGGCACTATTTTTCATTAACTGAAACTTTTCCATATTCATCATGTTTTCAGTGTCAGGAAAAACAGGACAGTGCAGAGAAACAAAATCGGATTGAGCAAGTAGTTCATCCAACTCTACGAAATCGTGTTTGTACTCTGGAATAACACTACGAAACTTATCGTAAGCAAGGACATTCATTTTGAACGCACTCGCTATTTCGCCTACACGGCGACCAATATTGCCAAACCCAACTATCCCTATCGTTTTTCCCGCAAGTTCAATTTGTGGGCTCAACCAATATGTCCAATCTATGTTGTTCGTCCAACCACGATTTTCACGAACGTCTTTGCTGTTAATTTCTATTGCTCTTGCTAAACGGAAGATCATAGCAAAAGCCATTTCTGCAACCGTATCGGTACCATATACTGGGACATTGAGTACCGATATACCTTTCTCTTTGGCATATTGATAATCAACCACATTGTAACCTGTCGCTAATACAGCAATACATTCCAGATTCGGACAAGCATCAATAACTTGCTGATTAATTGCCGTTTTGTTGGTCAATATGACATGCGCATCTTTTGCTCTTTTAATAACTTGTTCAACACCATCGATAGATCGGTCGAAACAAGTAAACTCACCTAGTTCTGCAATGGCATCCCATGGGTTATCTCCCGGATTGAGTGTGTAACCATCTAGGCATACGATTCTTTTCATTTTCTGTTCCTTTCTATTATGTCTGCCATTAGCTTGAAACTAATATACGTTTCATCGAACCAAACAATTTCTTAATCAATTTATTAAATGCAGGAACTTGGCTGGATAAAATCAGCAAGATAATGATCACAAGCGCAAGCG